>JBNKFC010000028.1:0-39678 GCA_050289105.1 Paracoccaceae bacterium
CCGGCCGCCCCGATGGGCGCGCGCGGGGCGATATCAATGATCTTCGGCCCAGAGCTTTCCGGCTCCGATCCGTCCGGCGGCAGATCCTCGGAGGGTTCGGACTCGTCGAGGGTAGCGGCGGGCGGCTCGGGAACGGGCGCGGGCTCCGCTGCCGGCGCAGGCTCGGGCGTCACGGGTTCGGGCGTGGCGGCGGGAAGCGGCGCCGCTTCGGTCGCGGGGGCCGCCGGTGCCACTTCGGGGGCGGGTTCGGCCGCAGGTTCGGTGACCGGTTCGGGCTCAGGCGTCGCCTCGGCTGTCACGATCTCGGGCATCGGGGCCGGAGCCGGTGTATCGGGGGCGGCGTCAGGCGTTGTGTCCGTTCCCAGCACCGGCACACTCGTCTCGCCTGGCGGCGGTACGGGAATGGAACTTTCCGCGGCCGGGACTTCGGCAATCGAAAGCGGCTGCGGCGTGTCGGGCGCTTCGGGCGCGGAGGGCGCGTCGGACTTTCCCTCGGGCACGGCGGCAGGGCTGACATCGGCCAGCTCCGGCGCAGCCTCGGCATCGGGCGGCGCGACAGTGGGCGCGGCAGTGATCGCCGGCGCGGCTTCGGGGGCCGGAACGACTGCTTCGGTATCCGATTTCGCCCGCGCGAATTCCGAGCCGGCGGGCACTTCGACGACCGGAGCCTCCGGCGTCGCCGCAGCGGTTTCTTGCGGGAGTTCGGCGGGTTCCGCCGCCGGCGCGACTTCGGTCGAAACGTCGGTCCCGGCCATCGCGTCGGCCTCGGGTGCCGGCGCGGCCACCTCCGGCTCCGCCGCCGCCATGTCGTCTGCTTCGGGCGTCGCGGTTTCGGTCGCTACAGCTTCGGGCGCCTCGGTTTCAGGCATTGCCGCTTCAGGCGTCTCGGGTTCTGTCGTCGTCACCTCCGCGGTCGTCGCCTCGGTGTCAGCGGCCTCCTCGACTGCTTCCGACGCGCCGACGTCCGTCGCGTCGGCAGCGGGCTGCGCAGTGCCGGGATCCGTCGTGCTGACCGGTCCCATCGTCGGAGCAACCACCGGCGGCACCATCAGGGACGCCACCGCGAGACTCAATCCCGAGGCGAGTGCCCCGATCAGCAACCCGAAAAGATAACCTCTGCCCACGTCCGCCTCCGACGCCTGTCTACCTCATTGGCCCGCTTCTTGCCTTGACCCGGCCGCGCGGCTCTGACCATGTATAGCCCGTCCCGCGGGCGCGATCACCCCCCGATTGCACCCGATACGAATGAAGGCCCTGCCATGCTGCTTCTGATCGATAACTACGACAGCTTCACCTACAACCTCGTCCACTATCTCGGCGAGCTGGGGGCGGATGTCGTCGTCCACCGCAACGACGCGCTGAACGTGCAGGAGGCGATGGCGCTGAAGCCGTCGGCGATCGTGCTGTCGCCAGGCCCCTGCGATCCCGACCAGGCGGGGATCTGCCTCGCGCTGACGGCGGCGGCGGCCGAGACGAAGACGCCGCTTCTTGGCGTCTGCCTCGGCCATCAGACCATCGGTCAGGCCTTCGGCGGCAAGGTGGTGCGCTGCCACGAGATCGTGCACGGCAAGATGGGCCTGATGCACCATTCCGGCAAAGGCGTCTTCGCCGGCCTGCCATCGCCCTTTCAGGCAACACGGTATCACTCGCTGGTCGTCGACCGCGCCACCCTGCCCGACTGCCTGGAAGTCACCGCATGGCTCGAAGACGGCACGATCATGGGGCTGCGCCACCGCGAACTGCCGATCGAGGGCGTGCAGTTCCACCCCGAATCGATTGCCTCCGAGCATGGCCACCGGATGCTTCAGACCTTTCTCGAAGGCGCGAAGGTGCCGCTGAAGGTGCCGGCATGAGCGACGATCTGCGCCCCCTTATCGGCCTCGCTGCCGACCGGCCGCTGACGCGCGAGGAGGCCGAGCGCGCCTTCGAGGCGTTGTTCGAAGGCGCGGCCACGCCGAGCCAGATGGGCGGTTTTCTCATGGCGCTGAGGACGCGTGGCGAAACGGTCGAGGAAATCGCCGCCGCGGCTCGCGTCATGCGCTCCAAATGCAATGCCGTCCGCGCGCCGGAAGGCGCAATGGACATCGTCGGCACCGGCGGTGACGGCAAGGGGACGCTGAATATCTCGACCGCGACCGCTTTCGTGGTCGCCGGCGCCGGCGTCATCGTCGCCAAGCACGGCAACCGCAATCTGTCGTCCAAATCCGGCGCGGCGGATGCCCTCACGCAGATGGGCATAAACGTGATGATCGGCGCGGAAGCGGTTGAAAAAGCTCTGGAAAGCTGCGGGATCGCCGTCATGATGGCGCCGATGCACCACCCGGCAATCCGGCACGTGATGCCGACGCGGGCCGAGCTTGGCACACGCACCGTCTTCAACCTTCTCGGGCCGCTCACGAACCCCGCCGGTGTGAAGCGACAGCTCACCGGAGCCTTCGCCCGCGCCTGGATCCGGCCGATGGCCGAGACGCTCGCCGCGCTCGGCTCCGAGGCGGCGTGGCTCGTGCATGGCGAGGACGGGACGGATGAGATTTCCATCGCCGGCCCGACTTGGGTTGCCGCGCTGGAAAACGGTTCCGTTCACGAGTTCGAAGTCCATCCCGAGGAAGCCGACCTGCCCGTTCACCCCTTCGAGGCGATCATGGGCGGCAGCCCTGAAGAGAACGCCGCGGCGTTCCGCGCGCTCTTGGACGGGGCGCAGGGCGCCTACCGCGACGCCGTGCTTCTGAACTCCGCCGCCGCACTCGTCGTCGCAGGCAAGGCCGCCGACCTCAAGGAAGGCGTGGCGATGGCGCGTGAGAGCATCGACAGCGGCGCCGCCAAGGCGAAGGTCGAGGCCCTGGCAAGGGCGACACAGGCGGCATGATCCCCGCCGCCTGGGCCCACCTGCCGTTCTTCCAGACGGATTGGCCGAGGATCGAGGCGGCGCTCGCCGCCGAGGACGGGCCGGTCTACCCGCCCCGCGACCGCATCTTCGCAGCCCTCGACGCCTGTGCGCCCGAGGACGTGCGCGTCGTCATCCTGGGCCAGGACCCCTATCACACGCCCGGCAAGGCCGACGGCCTCGCCTTTTCCATCCCCACGGATTTCGGCGGACGCCTCGACAGTCTTGGCAACATCTTCAAGGAGTTGCAGGACGATCTTGGAGCGGATCGGACCCGGACGGCCCTGGACGACTGGGCTCGACAGGGCGTTCTCCTGCTCAATACCGCGCTGAGCGTGCCGGAGGGCCGCCCCAAAGCCCATGCCCGGCTCGGCTGGGACAGGCTGGTGGCCGAGGTTCTGGGCGATCTCGACCGCAGCCCACGCGCCTTCCTTCTCTGGGGCGGGCCGGCGCAGAAGCTCGGCGCAAGGCATCTGACCCATCCCGACCATCTGCGGATCGAAACCGCACATCCATCGCCGCTCTCCGTCTACCGGGGCTTTTTCGGTTCGCGGCCCTTCAGCCGGGTCAATGCCTGGCTGGCTGCGCGGAATGAGACGCCCATCGACTGGACCGGTGCGTGAGCGCGGTCACGAGCGTTGTAAGCCGAAGGACCACCGTGACGGGTTTCGGCCGAAGCGAAAGAAGGGGTTTTCCGGCTTCGAGCAGGACGGTATGAGGGGCCATGGACATTCTCGAAAAGATCAAGGCCTACAAGCTCGAAGAGGTCGCCGCGGCAAAGTCGGCACGGCCCCTGGCGGCGGTTGAGTCGGCTGCGCGCGCGGCATCTACTCCGCGCGGCTTCGCGGCCGCCCTGCGGAAAGCCTCGGCGACCGGCTACGGCCTGATCGCCGAGATCAAGAAGGCGAGCCCCTCGAAGGGGCTGATCCGCGCCGATTTCGACCCGCCGGCGCTCGCCCGCGCCTACGAGGAGGGCGGCGCGACCTGCCTGTCGGTCCTGACCGATGCGCCCTCGTTCCAGGGCGCGCCGGAGTTCCTGACGGCGGCGCGCGCGGCGGTGTCGCTCCCGGCGCTGCGAAAGGATTTCATGTACGACACCTACCAGGTCGCCGAAGCGCGCGCCTGGGGGGCGGACTGCATCCTGATCATCCTCGCCTCGGTCTCGAACTCGCAGGCCGAGGAACTGGAAGCCGCCGCTTTCGGCTGGGGAATGGACGTCCTTCTTGAGGTCCACGACGCCGAGGAGATGGAGCGGGCATTGCGGCTGAAGTCTCCGCTTGTCGGGATAAACAATCGTAATCTCAAGACCTTCGAGGTCACTCTTGAGACGACGCGGCGTTTGGCGCCGATGATCCCCGCCGACCGTCTTCCCGTCTGCGAGAGCGGGCTGTTCACACCGGCCGACCTAGCGGAGATGGCGGCCTGCGGCGCGCGGACCTTCCTGATCGGAGAAAGCCTGATGCGTCAGGCCGATGTCGCCGCCGCGACACGCGCGATCCTGGCCGATCCGGTGGGGGTCTGACGATGGTCCTGACGCATTTCGACAAGGACGGCCACGCGCACATGGTCGACGTCTCCGACAAGGCGGTGACGGACCGGGTCGCCGTCGCAAAGGCCGAGGTGGTGATGCGGCCCGAGACGCTGGCTTTGGTCACCGAAGGTCGCGCGAAGAAAGGCGACGTCCTCGGTGTGGCACGGCTTGCCGGGATCATGGCGGCCAAGCGCACCTCGGACCTCATCCCGCTCTGCCACCCTCTCCCAATCACCAAAGTCGCGATCGATCTTGTGCCGGACGCGGACCTGCCGGGCGTGCGTATCGAGGCCATGGTGAAGACGACCGGCCAGACCGGGGTGGAGATGGAGGCACTGACCGCCGCCTCGGTCGCGGCGCTGACGGTCTACGACATGCTGAAGGCTGCCGAAAAATCCATGCGGATCGAAGGGCTGCGAGTTGTCCTGAAAGAAGGCGGAAAATCAGGGCGTTACGAAGCAAAGTGAAGGCGGAGGCAGCTGCATGATTTCGGTTGAGGAGGCGCTCGTCCGGCTTTTCGCGCTGTGCGCACCGCTCGAGACCGAAACAGTGGCCCTTCGTCATGCGGCGGGCCGGGTCCTGGCCGAACCGGTCACGGCCGGACGGAGCCAGCCCCCTTTCCCGGCGTCGGCGATGGACGGATACGCGATCCGCGAGGCCGATCACCACTCCGGCGCCGAGCTGCGTGTCATCGGAGAGGCCACCGCCGGCAAGAGCTTTGCCGGAGAGATCAGCGCCGGCCAGTCGGTGCGCATCTTTACCGGCGCCCCCGTGCCTGCGGGAGCGGACCGGGTGGTCCTGCAGGAAGACGTCACGCGGACGGGCGACCGCATCGTCCTCGGCGACCGGCTGGACGACAGCACGAACATCCGTGCGGAAGGTCAGGATTTCCGCGCTGGCGAGCGGATCGAGGCGCCGCGGCGGCTCTCGCCCGCCGAACTCGCCCTGATTGCCGCGATGAACGTCCCCGAGGTGACGGTCACGCGGCGGCCGGTCGTCGCGCTTGTCGCGACCGGCAACGAACTGGTGATGCCGGGGGAGGAGCCGGGGCCGGACCAGATCATCGCCTCCAACAGCTTCGCGCTCGGCGCAATGGCAGAGGCGGCGGGGGCCGAGGTCCGGATGCTGCCCATTGCGCGCGATGATGCCGAGAGCCTGCGCTTCACGCTGGAGCTGGCCGAGGGGGCGGATCTGATCGTGACGATCGGCGGCGCCTCGGTCGGCGATCACGACCTCGTCGGGCCGGTGACAGAGGCGATGGGCATGGAACGGTCGTTCTACAAGATCGCGATGCGTCCGGGAAAGCCGCTCATGGCCGGACGGCTTGGCGCTTCGATCCTTCTGGGATTGCCGGGAAATCCTGTTTCTTCAGTTGTTTGCGGTTATATCTTCATGCTGCCGATGCTCCGCGCCCTGCAAGGTCTTCCGCAGGCTCCGGCCGAAAAGCGGCGCGCCCGTTTGGCCGGGCCCGTCGCCGCGAACGGACCGCGCGCGCATTACATGCGGGCGAGTATCGAGAGGGTCGAGGGCGAGGTTCGCATTCTGCCCTTCGACCGGCAGGACAGCGCGCTTCTGTCGGTGCTGGCCGGCGCCAATGCCCTTCTTGTGCGGCCGGTCGGCGATCCGGCCCGTCCGGCAGGAACCGAAGTCGATTACATTCCCCTTTGACAGTCTCGCATATCGGAATGGTCGAATTCGTTGACACAAAAGGGGAACGCGCGTAGAACACGTTAAGAACGGCGTGGCAATCGGCAAAGGAAAACAGGCATCATGCTGACCCGCAAACAGTTGGAACTGCTCGATTTCATCCAGAAGCGCGTCGCGCGAGACGGTGTTCCCCCTTCTTTCGACGAGATGAAGGATGCGCTCGACCTGCGCTCGAAGTCCGGCATTCACCGTCTGATCACCGCGCTCGAAGAGCGCGGCTTCATCCGCCGCCTTGCCCACCGGGCCCGTGCGATCGAGATCGTGAAACTGCCCGACGCGATGGAGAAGCCGGGATTCAAGCCCCGGGTGATCGAGGGCGACCGCGCCGAGCCGCCAAAGGGCGCGATGCCCATCTCGGAGGTCCATGCGCTGGAACTGCCGGTGATGGGGCGTATCGCGGCCGGCGTGCCGATCGAGGCGATTTCCGAAGTGTCGCATCACGTCGCGGTGCCGGGCTCGATGCTCGGCGGGCGGGGTCAGCACTACGCGCTCGAGGTCAAGGGCGACTCGATGATCGAGGCGGGGATCAATGACGGCGATATCGTCGTGATCCGCGAGCAGACGACGGCCGACAACGGCGATATCGTCGTGGCACTGGTGGAGGGCCACGAGGCGACGCTGAAACGGTTCCGCCGCCGCGGCGGGATGATCGCGCTCGAAGCTGCCAACCCCGCCTACGAGACGCGGGTCCTGCCGGAAGAGCATGTGAAGGTGCAGGGCCGCCTCGTCGGGCTGATCCGCAATTATTGAAGGCTTGCCCGGCGCCGGTCGTTTCGGCGCTCGGGCGGGCTGTTCCACGGGCGCCGGCCGGCGATTTCGCGCGCGGTGACGATGCGGGGGCCGTTGGTGCCGGCATAAACCGCGATGGCTCCGGTTTCGCGGAGCTTCGCCGGGTCGAAGATCCGGCACCCGGTCGGCTCCGGTCCCTCCCAGTCCGTCGAGAGAATGACAAGACCGCCGCCATGGCAGGCGCTGGCGGCACGTTCGGACGCGCCCTTTCCCGTGAAATGCCAGGCAGGTCCCCCGGCAACCATGGCGCTTAGCGCCCCCTTCTCACCCACAAGACCCGACCGGGCGAAGGCGGCGTCCTGCGCGGCGAGGTCGCCGTCATCCTCAAGCCAACTTTTCGCGACGAAGCCGGCGCCCTTCGGCTTCGACAGCGCCCGGCCGTCGGGCCCCATCACGCCGACGATCCCGCCGTCGGAGGCGATCAGCAGGTCAGGCCGCTCGGCCATGGTCCAGAACGACAGCGCCACGGCGATGACAAGGCCCCCCGCCAAGCGCAGGGCTGCCGGGCGGGAAATCAAGGCCGCGATTCCGCCAAGACCGAGAAGCGGCAGCACGATCGCGGGCGGCGTGGCGACCGGGATCACCGCGCCGTGGAGCCCCGAGACCCAATCGGCAACCGCCAGGATCAACGCCGTTCCCATCCCCATCGCCCAGAGCGCCGGCGCAGCAAGGCCGAGCGGTGCCAGAAGCGCCGCTATGACCCCCATCGGCATCACCACCATGCCCATCAGCGGCACGGCGAGAAGGTTGGCGAGAAGCCCGTATTCCGCGATGCGGTTGAAATGGGCCGCCGCGATCGGGGCCGTGGCGAAGCCTGCGGCCATCGACGACAGGAGCAGCATTGCAACGGGCCGGAGCGGCGCCGGGATATGGGGTTGAAGCGACGCCCAGGGCCGGAACACCACGATCAGCGCAACTGTCGCGCCGAACGACATCTGGAAACCCGGCTCGACCAGGCTTTCGGGCTCCAGCACCAGGACGATCAAAGCTGCAATGGCGACCGACCGCAGCGAGATCGCCCGACGGTCGGAAAGGACCGCGACAAGCATCACCGCCGCCATGACGAAGGCGCGGCGGGTGGCGACGTTGGGTCCGGCGAGCATCAGGTAGAAGACCGCCGCCCCGAGAGCCGCGACGGCCGCGAGCTTCTTGGTGTTGATCCTCAGCGCGACCGGCGGCACCAAAGCAAGCCCGTAGCGGCAGGCCGCGAATACGAAGCCGGTCAGAAGCCCCATATGCAGCCCCGAGATCGAGATAAGATGCGAGAGGTTCGACCCGCGCAGCGCATTGGTCGTCGCCTCGGTCACGCCGGAACGGTCTCCGGTCATCAGGGCGGCGGCGAAGGCGCCCGCCTGCCCCTCCATCTGCGCCTGCATCGCGGTCGAGATCACCCGCCGAAGCCGGAAGGCGAATAGCGAAAGCCCGCGCTCTGGCGGCAGAAGCGCCAGGGCGGGCGACCGGGTATATCCGACACCGCCCAGACGCGAGAACCATGCAAGTCGCTGGAAATCGAAGCCGCCGGGTTCGACCGGTCCCTCGGGTGGCGAAAGATGCGCCGAGAGGATGACGGTCAGGCCGGGCTGCAGGTCGGTGAAGCCCTGATCGCCGTGCAGTGCAACCCGCACCTGCGCCGGCGTCCGATCCACCGGCACGTCGTCCAGCACCACCCGGTCGAGCGTCACGCGCAGCTGGTCGGAGAAAGAGCGGTCTATGCCGACAATCCGCCCCTCCACCGGACCGTAATAGCGGAAGGAGAGGACTGGCGCGGCCACCAGATGCGTTCGCGCCGAGGCGAGGAGAAGGCCGCCCGCCACGAGCGCCAGTCCGATGGCCGGAACCCGCGCGAGGTCGGGCCCGCGCAGACCGACGAGCGCCGAAATCACCGCAAGGCACGTCACCGCGGACAGGACCGCCGCCCCCGGTTCGACCCGCAGGGCGAAATAGAAGCCGATGCCAATCGACAGGAAAACCGGTGCCCAGGGCAGGAGCCGTCCCCGCGCCGCGCCGAGCGCTTCAAGCGGACCTGTCAGCACCCGCACCTTGTGTCCCCGTCCGGCTTTGCCTAATGAACCGGGGCCAGCCTGAACGCTTATGGTTTCCGAAAGGTTAACGCGGCCATGTCCGATATCGTCACCCGCTTCGCCCCCTCGCCCACGGGATACCTGCATATCGGCGGCGCCCGCACCGCGCTTTTCAACTGGCTCTTCGCGCGCGGGCGCGGCGGCAAGTTCCTGCTCAGGATCGAGGACACCGACCGCGAACGCTCCACCCCCGAGGCGACGGCGGCGATCCTCAAGGGTCTGACATGGCTCGGCCTCGATTGGGACGGCGAGGTGGTGAGCCAGTTCGACCGGCGCGAGCGTCACGCCGAGGTGGCGCGCGAGATGCTGGCGCGGGGCCACGCTTACAAATGCTTCTCGACGCAGGATGAGATCGAGGCGTTCCGAGAGGCCGCCCGCGCCGAGGGCCGTTCGACCCTGTTCCAAAGCCCATGGCGCGACGCCGACCCCGCGACGCATCCCGACGCGCCCTACGTGATCCGGCTGAAGGCCCCCCGCGATGGCGCGACCGTGATCGAGGACAAGGTGCAAGGCACCGTGACCTTCGGCAACGACCAGCTCGACGACATGGTTTGTTTACGCTCGGATGGTACGCCGACCTACATGCTCGCGGTTGTCGTGGACGATCACGACATGGGCGTCACGCATGTGATCCGGGGAGACGACCACCTGAACAACGCGGCGCGCCAGACGCAGGTCTACCGGGCGATGGACTGGGCGGAGCCGGTCTGGGCGCATATCCCGCTGATCCACGGGCCGGACGGCAAGAAGCTCTCGAAGCGCCACGGCGCGGTGGGCCTGGAGGAATACCAGGCGATGGGATACCCGGCGGCGGGGATGCGCAACTACCTGACGCGGCTCGGCTGGGCGCATGGCGATGCCGAATATTTCAGCGATGCGGAAGCGCGGGAGTGGTTCGATCTGGAGGGAATCGGCCGCGCCCCAGCACGACTTGACTTCAAGAAGCTCGAAAATCTTTGCGGCCAACACATCGCCGCCACCTCGGATGAAGCGCTTTTGCCTGAAATTGAGGCATTTCTGGAAGCGTCCGGCCAGCCCGCCCTTTCGCAAGTGCAGAAAGATGGGCTGTCGCGCGCGCTTTATTGCCTGAAGGAGCGCGCCAAAACCTTCCCGGAACTACTTGAAAAAGCCCATTTTGTTCTTGGAAACCGGCCATTTATCCCGGACGAGAAGGCGGCGCAGTCGCTCGATCCGGTATCCCGTGGTATACTGAAAGAATTGACGCCGCAGCTGCAAAATGCTAGCTGGAACCGGGATAAGCTGGAGGAGATCGTGGCCAGCGTCGCCGGGACCCACGGGCTGGGGCTCGGCAAGATCGCGGGACCACTCAGGGCAGCCCTTGCCGGACGGACGATCAGTCCCAGCGTTTTTGATATGATGCTCGTCATCGGGCGGGAAGAGACCCTCGCCCGGCTTAAGGATGCAGCGGCCTGAAGCGCGGCTTCGCGCGCATTGACCGCCTCGGACACCCTTCGACCGGTTAGGACCGGGCGGATGCTAGGAAAGGAACCCGCGATGGATAAGATGATAAAGACCGCGACGCTGAGCTTTGACGGCAAGTCGATCGAATTGCCGATCCTGCAGCCGACGGTCGGCCCGGACGTCATCGACATCCGCAAGCTCTATGCGCAAGGCGACGTCTTCACCTACGATCCGGGCTTCACCTCGACCGCCGCCTGCGACAGCGCCATCACCTATATCGATGGCGACAAGGGTGAGCTTCTCTATCGCGGCTATCCGATCGAACAGCTGGCGGAGAAATCGCACTTCCTCGAAGTCTGCTACCTCCTGCTTTACGGCGAGCTGCCGAACGAAGCGCAGATGGTGGACTTCGAAAGCCGGGTGACCAAGCACACGATGGTGCATGAACAGATGCACTATTTCTTCCGGGGCTTCCGGCGGGACAGCCATCCGATGGCGACGATGGTCGGCGTGGTCGGCGCGATGTCGGCCTTCTACCACGACTCGACCGACATCTCCGATCCCTGGCAGCGCGAGGTCGCCGCGATCCGGATGATCGCGAAGCTGCCGACGATTGCCGCGATGGCGTTCAAGTATTCGATGGGGCAGCCCTTCGTCTATCCGAAGAACTCGCTCGATTACGCCTCGAACTTCCTGCACATGTGCTTCGCGGTCCCGTGCGAGGACTACGTGGTCAATCCGATCCTCGCCAAGGCGATGGACCGGATCATGATGCTGCATGCCGATCACGAGCAGAACGCCTCGACCTCGACGGTGCGCCTTGCCGGATCTTCCGGCGCCAATCCCTTCGCCTGCATCGCGGCCGGCATCGCCTGCCTCTGGGGCCCGGCCCATGGCGGCGCCAACCAGGCCTGCCTGGAGATGCTGCGCGAGATCGGCACGGTCGAGAACATCCCCGAGGCGATTCGCCGGGCGAAGGACAAGAACGACCCCTTCCGCCTGATGGGCTTCGGGCACCGGGTCTACAAGAACTTCGACCCGCGCGCGAAGGTGATGAAGGAAAGCGCAGACGAGGTGCTGGACCTCTTGGGCATCCACAACAACGAAACCCTGAAGGTCGCCAAGGAACTGGAGCGTATCGCTCTGGAGGATGAGTATTTCGTCGAGAAGAAGCTCTATCCGAACGTCGATTTCTACTCGGGCATCATCCTCGAGGCGATGGGCTTCCCAACCTCGATGTTCACGCCGATCTTCGCGGTCAGCCGTACGGTCGGATGGATTTCGCAGTGGAAGGAAATGATCGGCGACCCGACGCAGAAGATCGGCCGTCCGCGCCAGCTCTATATCGGCCAGACCGCGCGCGATTATCTCGACGTCGAACAGCGCTGAGACGCCGCGAAGCCGCGTATTTGGGCCGCCCCTTCGGGGCGGCCTTTTGCTTTGCCAATCTTACCAATCGCCCCGACGGGTGCTCAGGCTGAACCGGAGTCGCGCATCACCTTGTAGAGGGCCATGACGTGTTCATCGCCGTAGCCCGCATCCACCGCCCGATCGAAGAACGCCGCGACCAGATCGGGAAACTCCGAATTGATGCCAGCATCCGCCGCCTGCTGCTGCAAGAGACCGAGCGATGCCTGCCAGACACTGAGAGATGCGCTCGGGTGCTTGTACGCGTCATCCCTGATCGCACCGACATGGTGCTGCACCTGCACATCATCGGGAAGAAGTGCCAGGAACTCGCCGAGATCGACATTCTGGGAACGACAAAGGTTCGCTGCGTGAATCATTCCCATGAAGCGGCCAAAGCGCGTAGAAAGCCAGGCAAGGTCGAGCGCCTCGGCGGCACCGGCATCTTCGCCAACGTGACGGACCTTGCCGCCGAGATGGCTGAGCAACCCGACGACACTTTGGTAGGTTGCCCCGCTGCCCGAAACGACGATCAGCCCCTCCGGCGTGCCAATGCTGGCCGGCCCGCACAGGATCGCGCCATCAAGGTAGGCGGCCCCAAGACCGGCGAGCCACCGCTCAGCCGCCACCGCCTGTCGGGGCAGGCACGTGCTCAACTGAATGACCGTGCGACCGCGCAGCAGTTGGGCAACCTGTTTCGGCGCCAGAAGGTCCGTTACAGCTTCGGGGTTGTCGATACAGATCACCACTGCGGGGCTTTCACGAACCGCCTCCGCAACGGTCGGCGCCGCCCGGATATTGGCGCCCAGAACCGCGTCGTGTCGGACCGGGGACCTGTTCCACACCGTCACCTCGCAGCCTGCATTGCCGAACGCCTGGGCAAGTGCCGCGCCCATGTATCCCAAGCCAAGAACCGTTACATCCGTCATGGCTTCGCCTCGTCCCCTTCCGCCACGACCCGCACGCCGCGATCCGGATCGCGCCGCCGCGAAACGTCTCGCATCAGGGCACGCGCCTCGGCCGGCGGAACGCCCTCGATCCGACGCCAGCCGGTCCCGTCGACATTGCGGCGCGCAAGCCCGTGGTCGATCAGCGACCGGCGCAACAGCGCGCGGTCCCCAAAGGTGTGCCAGCGGTCGACGACGATATTCACCTCTGCCTCAGTCATGTCGCGGCGTGCCGGCAGATGTGACCAGAGGGCCCACAGGCAAAGCCCCTGAATCTGGGTCTTGGCCGGCCAGCGGATCATCCGCCCCTCGGCATCGAAGGAGCGCAGGGCCTGGACCAGGCGTTTTTCATCGACCGGTTCAGGTCCGGCGCCGCCTTCCGGCGTCGCTACGCTACGGGCCTTCAAATGCTGGAAATTGCGGAACCCGCCTGCGCGGGCGATGTGGTTGAGAAGCCCCAGATGCCCCGGCAGCTTCCCCTCCTCCGTGAGCCCCTTGCGCAGTGCTCGCGCAAAGGCCGACAGATCGTTCACGTGAAAGGCAATCGCATCGCGTGCCATGTCCTGTCCTCCGACATGCGCCTTCCCCGCCTATGCGGGGGCCGATGGTCGCCCTTGCCGGCTCGGCGCTTGTGGAAACAAGCGGCCGTCGATGCCGTGACGCAGGTTTAGCTGACCCCATCGGGGCGGCGACGCCTTGGTGAACTGCCGACCGCCGTCAGGATAGCCCTTGCCAGCGGCTCGTCGCAAGGGGGCTGGGGCAAGGTGGGGTCAGCCCCACCCTGCGCGGGAAGCATGCTCAGGCCGCCGCGGACGCATGCTCCTTCGATATCCGCTCGGCCTCGCGTCCGTAGATCTCCTCGTAATGGTCGAACTCGGTCTCGTGCCAGGCGGTGCCTTGCGTCGACGACCCCAGAGCCATCACCAACTCCTCCTCCGCCGAGGCGGGAAGGAGCGCGCGGAAGATGTCCCAGCCGCGGAATTCCGGATCTCGGTCGAAGCCAAGAACCTGTCCCTTGAGCGAAGAGATCATCGACACCATCGCCCCGGAATAGATCGAGGGCACGTGGATATCGACCCGATCGATCGGTTGCAGCAGGACCGGTCCGGCCTTGCCGAGAGCGTCGCGGAGCGCCATGCGCCCCGCGGTGCGGAAGGCGAAGTCGGAACTGTCGACCGCGTGGTGCTTTCCGTCGGTCAGCGTGACGGAGAGATCCGTCACCGGAAAGCCGAGCGGCCCCTTGTCGAGCGCTTCGCGCGCGCCCTCCTCGACCGCGGGGATGTAGTTGCGCGGCACCGCTCCGCCCTTGACCACCTCGGCGAACTGGAACCCGTCACCCCGCCCCGCGGGTCGCACGGTGATAGCGACATCGGCGAACTGGCCGGCCCCGCCCGACTGCTTGCGGTGGCGGTAATGCTCCTCCACCGGCGCGGAAATCGTCTCTAGGTAGCGCGGATCGGGAACCGCCGTCGCGACCTCCACCCCGAAATCCTCGGCCAGCGTGGCCAGGACCTGACGTTCGTGCATCACGCCCTGAAGCTTCAAGAGGGCATGGCCCGTGGCCTGATCCTGACCGAGCGAGAGCATCGGATCGGCCTCGGCCAGGCGTGCGAGGGCTGCCGAGAGCCGCACCTCGTCGCGTTCATGCGCCGGGCTGACGAGCCGGGCGAGCGCGGGCGGACACCCCCGCCCCCAGTCCGGGACCGGCATCGCGGCGCTGGCGGTGAAGACCCGGCCGGCATCAAGCTGATCGGATTTCACCGATATCCCCACTTCGCCGGCGTCCAGATGATCGTTGCCGGCTTTGCCGCCGATCTCGGCCAAACCGCCAAGCCCGGCCCCGCCGAGTGCTGCGCCCTGCTTCACCCCGTCGCTCAGCGCCCGGAGCATCACGCACTTGCCGAGATGCTTGCGGATCTGGGCGTGAAAGCCCACCGCCTGCGCGTCGCTGACGCCGAGCCGTTCGCGCAGGGCCGAGACATCGGGCGCCTCGTGCCGCAGCGCCTTCATCAGCCGCAGAATGCCGTTCTTGTGGCTCGCCGCGCCGAGGAAGGTCGGGATCACGTCTCGGTGCTGCGTCTCGCGCCGGGCGATCTCGAACAGGGCCCCGGTGGCGGGCTCGTGATCCTCGATCAACTCCTCCAAGAGCGCATCGTCATAGTCCGACATGTGCTCCAGCAGTTCGGCCCGCGCCTCATGCTCACGTTCCGCGAGGTCCTTCGGCATCGCGACAAGCTGCGACGGCTGGCCTTCACGGTAGCGCCAGGCGCGTTCCGAGATGAGGTCGACAGCGCCGACGATCTGGCCGCCCTCGTGGATCGGGATCTGGCGCAAGACGACGGTGTGGCCGGTATAGGCCTGAAGCGCCGAGACGATGTCGCGCACCCTGCCCTTCGGCATGTCCATCCGGTTAACGAAGATGAAGCAGGGCACATTCGCCGCTTCGATTGCGCGAAGCCATGGCGCGGCGAGCACCGCCTCTTCGGGATCAGGCGCGACGCACAGCACAGCCGCGTCGGCGGCAAGAAGCGCCGCGCCGCCCATGCGCGCGAATTCCGGCCCCCCCGCGAGGTCGAGCGCGCACCAGTCCTCCCCCATGAAGGCGAATTTCGTCAGCGTGAGATGTCCGGCCGTCTCGGATCGGGGATGGCTGTCCTCCAGCGCGGCAAGCGCCCGGACAAGCTCGGTTTTCCCCGATTGAGACGGCCCCAGTACCGTGATGCAGCGCATGATTTCCCCCGTCGGCACGCAGGCGGGCGCCTTCGATGGCTGGCCCCCGTGCCTTTCGGGCCATGCGCCCTCATACGTCAACTGTCGGCCCCGAACCGTCCGCGGTCAAGTTCCGAAACGTCGCTGCGTCCGGGTCGGGTCGAATATCTCTGTCGGAGGCGTCCGAGCAGCCCCGGCAATGCCGGGACTGCGAGAGGAAAACAATGGCGCGGGAACCGCGCCGCCGCTTGAAAGCTCCTAGTGGCCCCGAAACCGCGCCGGACGCTTTTCGAGGAACGCTGCAACGCCCTCCCGGAAATCCGCCGTCCGGCCGCATTCGCCCTGCAACCGCGCTTCGAGCGCGAGCTGGGCGTCGATGTCGTTTGCGAGGCTTGCGCGCATCGCCGCCTTGACCCGGGCATAGGCTTCGGTCGGCCCATTGGCGAGTGCCGCCGCACGTGCACGCCACCGCGCCTCGAAGTCCGCGTCGGGCACGGCTTCCCATATCATGCCCCAGTCGGCGGCCTGCCGGGCGCTGACCTTGTCGGCGAAGAGCGCCGCCCCCATCGCACGCGCCAAACCGATCGCACGCGGCAGGACGAAGGTGCCGCCCGCGTCGGGAATCAGTCCGATCCGGGTGAAGGCCTGAATGAAACTCGCGCTTTCCGCGGCGATCACGACATCGGCGGCCAGCGCGAGGTTGGCCCCTGCCCCCGCGGCCGCGCCGTTGACGGCGGCGATGACCGGGACCCGGGCGGAAAGGATCGCCCTCAGCATCGGCTCGTATTCCTCGGCGAGGACCCGTCCCACGTCGAAATCGCCGGCGAGCGACGGGTCGCTCAGATCCTGGCCAGAACAGAAGGCCCGGCCGGTTCCGGTCAGCACGATCACCCGCGCTGCCTCCGCCGCTTGGCTCACCGCTGCGGTGATCTCGGCCCGCATAGCGCGGTTCAGCGCGTTCATGACCTCTTCGCGGTCAAGCGTGATGAGGGCGACGCCATCGCTCTCGTCGTAGCGGATTGTCTGATAGGTCAAGCGCGCCTCCTCCGGTCCCTCGCCACGCCAGATTAGCGGACCGGGTCGGGTGGCAAAGCGAAACCCCGCGTCACTCTTTCAGGATTTCGTCCAGCCGGGCGCGTTCGTCGGCACTGAGAGGCGCGGGTGCCGCGTCGGGCGCGGATCTGCGACGGCGGAGGTAAAGCGCGGCCGTGGCGAGGGCAGTCAACAGCATCGCCGGGCCGGCGATCCAGAGGATCAGGTTCTCTCCCGTCGCCGTGGGTTTCAACAGCACATATTCGCCGTAGCGATTGACGAGGAAGGCGATGACCTCTTCGTCGCTGTCGCCCGCGACGAGACGCTCGCGCACGAGAAGCCTGAGATCCCGCGCAAGGTCGGCATTCGATTCGTCGATATTCTCGTTGCGGCACACGAGGCAGCGGAGCCCCTGGCTCAGTTCGCGCGCCCGCGCCTCGAGCGCCGGGTCGGAAAGAACCTCGTCCGGCTGGACAGCGGCCGCGGGGCCGGCGACGAGCAGCAAGGCGAGCACCAGCCAGCGCATCCGCGTCATTCCGCCGGAGCGGCCATGGCCGGCGTTTTGCGTGCCCCGGCCGCGACCCGGTAGCGACGGTCGGAGAGGCTGAGCGCACCACCAAGGGCCATGATGATCGCCCCGGCCCAGATCCAGTTCGCGAAGGGTTTCACATAGGTCCGGACCGCCCAGCCGCCATCGGCCTGCGGATCGCCGATGACAAGGTAGAGGTCGCGCCAGACGCCATTGTCGATCGCGGCCTCGGTCGTCGGCATTCCGGCCACCGGGTAGACACGCTTTTCGGGATGCAGAAGCGCGACCTCGCGGCCGTCCTTGACCGCCCGCATCGTGGCGGTGGTGGAAATGTAGTTCGGGCCCTGGACGCGATCGACGCTTTCGAGCGTGATCGCATATCCCCCGACATCGAAGGTCTCGCCGACTTTCGCCACGCGGATATCCTCGATATCCCAAGCGGTGAGGCAAGCGATACCGATGAAGGTGATGCCAAGCCCGGAATGCGCGGCGGCCTTGCCCCAGTCGGCGCGCGGCAGGCGTGTCAGTCGCGGCAACTGCCGGCCGGCGCGCTGCCAAAGTTCCGTCGCCGCGCCGGCGATCAGCCAGACGCCAAGCGCGAGGCCGACCGGCGCCAGCGCCGAACGGCCGCTCTGCACCGCGAAGGCAAGCGCGCCGAAGGCGAGCGCCAGCACCAGCGCGCCGCGCAGCGGCCGGAAACTCCGCGCGAGGTTCGCGCGTTTCCAGGGCAGGATCGCGCCGACGGGCAGGATTGCGGCCAGAAGAACCATGAAGGGAGTGAAAGCCTGATCGAAAAACGGTGCGCCGACCGAAAGCTTGCGGCCGAAGGCCAGTTCCGCGATGAGCGGCCAGAGCGTGCCGACGAAAACGACGAATGCCGCCACTGACAAGAGGACGTTGTTCAGAACCAAGGCCGATTCGCGGCTGACAAGGCCGAAGACGCCCTTGGCCTCCATCGCGCCGGCGCGGGCCGCATAGAGTGTCAGCGCGCCACCGATGAAGACGGCGAGGATGGCGAGGATGAAGACCCCGCGCTCCGGGTCATTGGCGAAGGCATGGACGCTGGTGATGATGCCGGAGCGCACGATGAAGGTGCCGATCAGCGAGAAGCCGAAGGCAAGGATCGCCAGCAGGATCGTCCAGCTTTTCAGCGCCTCGCGCTTTTCGACGACGATCGCGGAATGCAGAAGCGCCGTCGCGACGAGCCAGGGCATGAACGAGGCGTTTTCCACCGGGTCCCAGAACCAGAACCCGCCCCAGCCGAGCTCGTAATAGGCCCACCAGGACCCAAGGGCGATGCCGACCGTCAGGAACATCCAGGCAGCCAATGTCCAGGGCCGGACCCAGCGTGCCCAGGCGGCGTCTACGCGCCCCTCGATCAGCGCGGCAACCGCGAACGAAAAGGCCATCGAAAGCCCGACATAGCCGAGGTAGAGGAAAGGCGGATGGAACGCGAGGCCGGGGTCCTGGAGAAGCGGGTTGAGGTCCTGCCCGTCGAACGGCGGTTCCGCCAGACGCAGGAACGGGTTCGAGGTGAAGAGGATGAAGGCGAGAAAGGCTAAGCCGATCATCGCCTGAACGCTCAGCACCCGCGCCTTCAGCCGTTCCGGCAGCGCATCGCCGAACCACGCGGCGGTCGCGCCGAAGCCCGACAGGATCAGCACCCAAAGGAGCATCGACCCTTCGTGGTTCCCCCAGACGCCCGACACCTTGTAGAGCATCGGCTTCATCGAGTGCGAGTTGTCGACGACGAGCTTGAGCGAGAAATCCGAGGTGACAAAGGCATAGGTGAGCGCCGCGAAGGAGATCGCGATGCACAGGAATTGCGCCGTCGCCGCCGGCCCCGCGACGGCCATCCAGCCGCGCCAGCCCTTCTGGGCGCCGACGAGCGGAATCACCGCCTGCAGCGCGGCGATCATGAGGGCAAGACTCAGGGTGAAATGGCCGAATTCTACGAACATGCCGCGAGCATAGAGCCTTCGCCGCCCGGGGCCAATGGGCTGCGCGCTGATGTCGCGGGGAGGTGAAGATGGCGGGGACCGTCTGCCGCGCGCGCTGCCTTCGGTTAATTCGACAACGAAGAAGCGGGACGCTCAGCGATCCTCGCGCCGGCGCCACTCGGCGAGCGCTGCGTTTTCCTCTTCCTCGGGTTGGGGGACCGTCGGGGCAGCCGGGACGGCGACCTGCGGGCGACTGCGGAAGTAATGCGCCTCGCGCGCGCCGAAGTAGAAGCCGACGATTGCGGCAAGGAGCCACCAGAGCGGCTCGGGGACGTACGTCAACCCCACCATGCGGCGCGTGAAGCTGTCGGGGTCGATCATCGCATAGACGAAAAGCCCGAGCGTGCCGAGCGCCAGCATCGGTCGCGGCAAGCGGTTCAGCCCGTTAACGAACCGGTCGAAAAGGCCCGGCCGTACAAACTGGAATTCCGCCCCGTATTCGTCGAGCGCGGCGATATAGGCTTCGTGTGAGGCCTGCATCCTCTTTGTGGCGTTCGGGGTGAAGACCTCGGCGACGTTCGTCACCGTCTGGCCGATGGCAGTCGTGGCGGCGGGCGCCCCGAGGATGCGTCCGATCATGCCCATGTCGCGGTCCTCGCCCGGTGCTCGGCCTCGCTCAGGTGGAAGCGGGGCGAGATGAACTCCTCGGCCCGGGCGATCCAGCCGCCCTTTCCGCCGTCGCGGCGGCGGGCATATTTGCGGCTTGCCGGCCGGGCATCGGCGAGCGCGTAGTAGTAGTTCCTGCGGGCGATGCCATAGGCATCGGCCAGAAGGTCGGGCGCGGCTTCGGCGGCGCGGGCGGCAGCGGCGACAGTCATGGGACCGACCGTCCCGTCGACCGTCAGGTCGTTTCCCATCTCATTGAGGAGGCGCTGGAGGATCTTTACCGCGTTGGCGCCGGCGTTCACATACATGTCGAAGACCGACGGTTGCAGCACCGGCGGCAATTCCGAGATGCGCGGGCGTCGGTAGTAGTGATCGACGAAGATCTCCTCGGCCCTGTCACGGGTCAGTCGGCGGACATCGGACTCGGTCACCTTGCCGTCGCCGTTCAGGTCCAGCCCGAGGCGCCGCATCGTCGCGATGGTGACGCCGTATTTCGTCGCTCCGCCAGGATCGTCGGGATCGTTCACATAGCCACCCTCCCGGGCGACGATTTCACGGGCAATTTCGGCAACGGTCTGCATGAGCTTTTCCCCCAAGGGCAGGGGGAAAGGCTCTGACGAATTCGTTAATTCGTCGCAGCCTCAGCGTTCGGGTCGACATACACGCCCTGTTCCTTCAGGGCGTCGAGTACTTCCTTCGGCATGTAGGTCTCATCATGCTTGGCGAGGATCTCGGTCGCCTGGAACGTGCCATCGACAAGCTTTCCGGTCGCCACCACGCCCTCGTTCTCGCCAAAGAGATCGGGCAGGACGCCTTCGTAGCGCACCGGGATTGCCTCGTTCGTGTCGGTCACGCGAAAGGTGATCGTCGCGCCCTGCCCGCGTACGAGGCTGCCCTCTTCGACCAGACCGCCGATGCGGAAGGTCTCGTTCGGGCCGGGCGCCTTTTCGGCGACCTCTGTGGGCGAGCGGAAATATTGCAGCGCATCGGGCGCAGCAAGATAGAACGCCCCGAAACTTGCCACCATCGCCACGGCAGCAAGCACGATGATCTGGATCCGGCGTTGTTTCTTCAGTCCCTTCATCGCGTCCTCACGGGAAGACCGGGGCAAGCATGAGCCCCGCTGTTTCCTCAATTCCCAGCATCAGGTTGGCGTTCTGGATTGCCTGCCCCGACGACCCCTTGGCAAGGTTGTCGAGCGCCGCGACGACGAGAACGCGCCCCGGCAGCCGGTCGGCCATCACGCCGATATGGACAAAGTTGGAGCCTGCGATCGATCTTGTCGAGGGGAGTGCGCCAAAGGGTAGCACCTCCAGGAACGGCTCGTCCGCGTAGCGGCCGGCAAGGGCGGCATGGACTGCCCCGGCATCGCCCCGCACGTAGATGGTCGCGAGGATGCCCCGGTTGAACGGCATGAGATGCGGGGTGAACTGGATCCGCACCGGGCGGCCGGCGACCTTGGAAAACTCCTGGTCGAACTCGCCCAGATGCCGGTGGGCGCCGCCCGCCGAATAGGGATGTGTGCCGCCCGAAAGCTCGGCATGGAGAAGGTTTTCCTTCAGGGACCGCCCTGCCCCGCTGACCCCGGCCTTGAGGTCGAGGATGATCTCGTCAAGGTCGATGACGCCGGCCTCGATCAGCGGCCGGATCGCATATTGCCCGGTCGCGGCGTTGCAGCCGGTGCCGGCGCAAAGCCGGGCTGCGCGGATCTCGTCCCGGTAGAATTCGGTCAGACCATAGACGGCGGTCTTCTGAAGCTCGACCGCGGCATGGGGCTTGCCGTACCACTTTTCGTATTCCGCCGGGTCCCGCAGCCGGAAATCGGCGGAGAGGTCGACGACTTTGAGATCGGAGGGCAATTCCTTGATCACCGCCTGCGAGGTCGCGTGCGGCAAGGCGCAGAACGCCAGGTCGACGCCGGAGAAATCCATGTCCTCGATCTTTTCCAGCACCGGCAGCTTCAGGTGGCGCAGATGCGGGAAGACCTCGGCCATCGCCATGCCGGCCTTGCGGTCGCCAGAGAGCGCGACGATCTCCATCGCCGGATGGGTGGCGATCAGGCGCACGAGTTCGGCCCCGGTATAGCCGGACGCGCCGAGAATGGCGATCTTGTGGGTCATGGCGGCCTCGCTTTGCACGACTCGTCGCTTGATGGTCGACAAGGGCGTGGGATTCAACTGATTTCTTCGTGTGCGGCGGGCACTAGACCAGCGGGTATTCGGCCAAGGCCTCATGGATCGCGCGATCACCTGTCAGATGAGAGCGGTAAAGAACTACCTCCGTCACCGGAAAGGGCGCGGTGCCGAAGGTCGCGTGGCGGGTCAGGAACCGCGCGAGGGCCATGTCGTTCCCCGACCCGGCCCCCGGCCGGAACCGGGCGAGCGTCACGTGCGGGCGAAAGCGCGTCCGGTCCGGCATGATTCCGGCCCCGTGCAGGAGGCTCCGCACCTTGCGCTGAAGCGCGTCAAGTTGTTCGGACTGTTCGACGGCCGCGAAGAGCGTCTTCGGCGTCGCCCCGCCGAAAACATCGAGGCCGTCCAGCCGGAGCGTGAACGGTGCCGCTTGCAGGCGTTCCAGCGCCTCATGAGCCGCCTCTATCCGTTCGACGGGCTCCTCGCCGAGAAAGGCGAGCGTTAGGTGGAAATTCTCCGGGTCCGCCAGCCGGCCGACCGGCAGGTCGGATTGCAGCTCTTCAAGCTGGTCGCGGATGTCCTCAGGGACAGGAATTGCCACGAAGGCGCGCATAGCCGGCGCCTCCTCAGGCCGCCTCGAACGCGATCCGCCGCCGCAGGAACTGCGTTGCCTTCGACGAGACGCGCACGGGATCACCGGTGGTGAGGAACTTCGAGACCGTGCCGGACCCGAGGAACTCCGGGTGCCGGGCGAGGTAGTCCTTGAGGCTCGGTGCGACGAGATCCGCCTGAGAATAGACCTTCACGTTGGGACCGAGCGCGTCCTGGAAGGTCGACTGCAAAAGCGGGTAGTGCGTGCACCCGAGCATCGCCGCCTCGGGTTTCGGCATCCGGCGCATCAGCGCCTCCACATGGGACCTGACGAGCGCCTCGGCGAGGATCTCGTCCCCCTGCTCGATCGCGTCCACGACGCCGCCACAGGGCTGCGCCTCCACATCCACGCCGATCGCGCGGTAGGCAAGTTCGCGCTGGAACGCCCGCGATGCGACGGTGGCCGGCGTTGCAAAGAGCGCCACATGCTTCACCGCGACTTCGCGCGGGGGTGAGTTGTCGCCCCATTGCCGTTCGGTCAGCGCCTCGATCAGCGGCACGAAGACGCCAAGCACGCGCTTGTCCTTCGGCACCCAGGTCTCCTGCATGCGCTTCAGCGCCACGGCCGAGGCGGTGTTGCAGGCGAGGATGACGAGGTCGCAGCCCTCCTCCCAAAGCCGCTCCACCCCGGCGCAGGTAAGTTTGAAGATGTCGTCGGCATCCCGGACCCCGTAGGGCGCGTGTGCGTTGTCGCCGAGATAGACGAAGGGCACCTCGGGGATGGCCTTGGCCACGGCGTCATAGACCGTCAGCCCGCCAAGACCCGAATCGAAGATGCCGACCGCCATATGCCCTCGCTCCCGCAGGTGATGATCGTCCTCATACGCCGCGGCGCGGCGAATATCCATGGCGCAATCGTCGCGCCTCCGTCGCTATTCCGCGGCAGCCTTCGCTGGAGTCCCGCCGGCGCGGATCAGCGACAGAAGCTCTTCGCGTCGCTTCGCGGCCTGCCTCTGCGACGCCTCCTTCACCGGGCCGAAGCCGCGGATGTCGAGCGGCAGGCGGGCGAGCGCAAGCGCGGCTTCTCGCGTGGCCGGCGTCACATTGGGCAAGATCTCCGCCATGTCGGCTTCGTATTCCGCGATGAGCGCGCGCTCCATCCGCCGCTCTGCGCTGCGGCCGAACGGGTCGAAAGCCGTGCCCCTCAGTCCTTTCATGCGCGCAAGCAGCCGGAAAGCCCGGAAGATCCAGGCCCCGTATTCGCGCTTCACGGGCCGACCATCCGGCCCGGTCTTTGACAGGATCGGCGGGGCGAGATGGACGGACATGCGGAAATCGCCGTCGAACTCGGCCCGCGCCTTCTCGGCTGTCTCCAGATGCAGTCGCGCGACTTCGTATTCGTCCTTGTAGGCCAGAAGCTTGTGGTAGCCCTCGGCCACGGCTTCCCGCAGGTCTTCGGGCGCCGAGGCCACAAGGCGGCGGTAGCGGTCGGCATAGGCGGCGTTCTGGTAGGCCGCCAGATGCCCTGCACGAAAGTCTATTTTTTCTTTCAAAGACAATCGTGTTGCGGCCGGATCCTCAGCCGCATTCTCCACCGCGCCGGGATCGACTGCCGCCCAGCGGCCAAGCTCGAACGCACGCAGATTGGGCTTCACCGCCGCGCCGTTCAGTTCGATCGCCTGTCGGATCGCCTCGGCCGAGAGCGGCACCAGTCCCTTCTGCCACGCCGTGCCGAGGATCAGCATGTTGGAATAGATCGAGTCGCCCATGAGCCGCCGGGCGATCTCCGTCGCATCGAGGAAGCTGACCCGCTCGCGCAGCCGCGCTTCAAGAGACAGCCGCAACGCCCCGGACGGCAAGCGAAATTCGCGATCCCTGGTAAACGCCCCGGTGATGATCTCGTGGCTGTTCACCACCGCGCCCGTGCGCCCCGTCGTCATCAGCCCCAGCGTCTTGGCGCCCCCAGTCACGACCAGATCGCCGCCGATCACGCAGTCGGCCTCGCCCACCGCGACCCGGATCGCGCTGATATCCTCGGGCCGGTTGGCGACCCGCAGGTGGATGTTGACCGCGCCGCCCTTCTGCGCGAGGCCCGCCATCTCCATCATCCCGGCGCCCTTGCCGTCGATCTGCGCCGCCTGCGCGAGCACCGCGCCGATCGTCACCACGCCGGTCCCGCCGACGCCGGTGATGAGGACGTTGTAGGTGCCCTCGATGGCGGGAAGCTGCGGCTCGGGAATGTCCGGCAGATCGAATTCCGCCGCGCCCGTCTTCTTCACCGTCGCACCTTTGAGAGTCACGAACGAGGGGCAGAACCCGTCGAGACAGGAGAAATCCTTGTTGCAGGAGGACTGGTCGATGGCGCGTTTCCGGCCCAACTCGGTCTCGACCGGCACAATCGAGACACAGTTCGACTGGAACCCGCAATCGCCGCAGCCCTCGCAGATATCGGTGTTGATGAAGACCCGGCGATCGGGGTCCGGAAACAGGCCCCGCTTGCGCCGGCGGCGCTTTTCGGCAGCACAGGTCTGGATGTAAAGAATGACAGACACACCCTTGATTCCACGAAACTTCCGCTGAACCGCGTCAAGCTCTTGCCGCTCGTGGAATTCGAGCCCCGATGGAAACCCGCTGCGCTCGGGCTCTTCCTTGGCATCGTAGACGACGGCAATGCGCTCGACGCCCATCGCCTGCACTTCGCGGGCGATCCGCTCGGCCGAAAGACCGCCCTCGTTCTTCTGGCCGCCAGTCATGGCGACCGCATCGTTGAAGAGGATCTTGTAGGTGACGTTCGTTCCTGCCGCGAGCGCAGCCCGGATCGCCAGGATGCCGGAGTGGTTGTAGGTGCCGTCGCCGATATTCTGGAAGACGTGGGCCGTTTTCGAGAACGGCGCCTCGCCAACCCAGTTCGCCCCCTCGCCGCCCATCTGAGTGAAGCCGAGGGTGGATCGGTCCATCCACTGCACCATGTAGTGGCAGCCTATCCCGGCATAGGCGCGGCTGCCCTTGGGCACCTTGGTGGAGGTGTTGTGCGGGCAGCCCGAACAGAAATAGGGAAGACGCGCCGCGATCTCGGGCGCATTGTCGGCCTTCTTCGCCTCGCGCACCGCGTCGAGTCCGGCACGGATACCATCGGTTCCGCGCCCCTCTTCGATCAGGATGTCGCCCAGCTTCTCAGCGATCCAGGCGGGGTCGAGCGCGAAGCGCGTCGGGAAGAGCTCCTCCCGGTGCATGCCACCGGCGCCGCCCTTGTACCAGCCGTAAACCCGGCGGCCCTGGCGATCGTCGAAGATCGCCTCCTTGATCTGCACTTCGATCAGCTTGCGCTTTTCCTCGACGCAGACGATCAGGTCGAGCCCTTCCGCCCAGTCGTGAAACCCCTTCATGTCGAGGGGGAAGGTCTGGCCCACCTTGTAGGTGGTGATCCCCAGCCGCTCCGCCTCGGTCTCGTCGATCCCGAGAAGAGAGAGGGCGTGAACGAGGTCGAGCCAATTCTTGCCCGCGGCCACGAATCCGATCTTGGCGCCGGGGTTGCCCCAGACCCGCCGGTCCATGCGGTTGGCGTGGCTGAACGCTTCGGCGGCGAAGCGCTTGTGGTCGATCATCCGCGCTTCCTGCGCGACGGGCGTATCTTGGAGGCGAATGCTCAGCCCGCCTTCCGGCAAGCGGATCTCGGGCGTCACGAAGGAGCGGCGGAAGGGATCGCCATTCACCACCGCCGTGGCCTCAACCGTGTCCTTCATGGTTTTGAGGCCGACCCAGACGCCCGCGAACCGGCTCAGCGCCCAGCCGTAGAGGCCGTAGTCGAGGATCTCCTGCACGCCCGCCGGGCTGACGACCGGCATGTAGGCGTCCACCATCGCCCAGTCGGATTGGTGGAGCGTGGTGGAACTTTCGCCGGTATGGTCGTCGCCCATCGCCATGAGCACGCCGCCTTTCGGCGACGTCCCGGCCATGTTCGCATGCCGCATCACGTCGCCGGAGCGGTCCACCCCCGGCCCCTTGCCGTACCAGAGCGCAAAGACACCGTCATAGCGCCCCTCGCCCCTCAGTTCCGCCTGCTGCGTGCCCCAGACCGCGGTGGCCGCCAGATCCTCGTTCAGACCGGGCTGGAAATGGATGTCGTTCGCGTCGAGCAGTTTCTTCGCCCGCGCCATGTTCTGGTCGACGGCACCAAGTGGCGAGCCGCGATAGCCGGTAACATAGCCGGCGGTATTCAGCCCTGCCTTGCGGTCCCGCTCCTTCTGCATCAGCATCAAACGCACCAGCGCCTGCGTTCCGTTCAGAAGAACCGGCGACTTGGTCAGGTCGAACCGGTCGTTCAGCGAAATCTGCGCTTTGCCCATCTGGCCCTCCTTGCAGTCAGAGCACAGACATTATAGGTCAAAAATGCTGACCTACAAAGCCTCTTTTCTCATCAGCCGGACCTGATTTCCGCCTCGTGCTTTTTGTTTCACTTTCGTCCGCTATGTAATTGAGCGATAAGGCTACGGTCGGAAAACGACAGAAAGAGACGGAATGGATTGGGACAAGCTCAGAATCTTTCACGCGGTCGCTGATGCGGGCTCTCTCACCCATGCGGGCGAGACGTTGCACCTGTCCCAATCAGCTGTCAGCAGGCAGATCCGATCGCTTGAGGAAAGCCTCAACACGACGCTGTTCCATCGCCACGCGCGGGGACTGATTCTCACCGAGCAGGGCGAATTGCTCTTCGATGCGACCTCGTCGATGAACCGGCGGCTGGAAACCGCGTCCGCGCGGATTCGCGACAGCGAGGATGAAGTCTTTGGCGAGTTGCGCGTGACGACGACGACGGGCTTCGGCACGCTCTGGCTCGCCCCGCGACTCGGAAAGCTCTACGAGAAGTATCCCGACCTCAAGATCGACCTGATGCTGGAAGAGCGCGTGCTCGACCTGCCGATGCGCGAGGCCGACGTGGCGATCCGGATGAAGGAGCCCTCGCAGGCCGACCTGATCCGGCGGCGGCTGATGAGCGTCAGGATGCGGCTTTACGCGACACCGGAATACCTCGCCATCGAAGGGACGCCGAGCGGTCTGGAGGACATTTCCGAACATCGTCTGATCAGCCAGAACCCGTCGACGGCCCAGGTCGCTGCCGGCGCGACCTTGGTGCAGAGCCTTTTGATGCAGGACATCCGCTCTACGCTGACCGTGAACAACTACTACGGCGTCCTTCAGGCGGTGCTCTACAATCTCGGCATCGGGGTTCTGCCGGACTACCTGACCGAGGACTTCCCGAACCTCGTCCGGGTCCTGCCGGACGTGGAATCGAGCGAGGTTCCCGTCTTCCTCGCCTACCCCGAGGAATTGCGCCATTCCAAGCGGATCGCGGCCTTCCGCGACTTCGTGATGGAAGAGATCATAGCCTACCGAAAAAAACGGGCTGACGACGGAACAACCTGAAGTTGCGGTGAGGCATGACTGCAACGCATAACGGCCATGTTGCGCCTGCGGCATTATTTCCCTTGAACCGTACGCACCCTGCTCATAAATCGGGCTAGAAGGCGACGGTTGAGGCAACTCTAGTCGCTTTCTACCTCCCTGTTGGACTTAGGCCGAGCTTGTCTCGGCCTTTTTTTTCGCCCGGCGTCTTTTTGCTAAGAAGGCGGCGGAGATAGCGCTCTTCAATCGGGACCGGAGAGGGCATTCCTGCGCAGGCCGAGAAAATGCCGCTGCGCATCGTTTCCCGCAAGCGCGATTGCCGCATCGTAGGCGGCCCGAGCAGCGGCAGTCCGACCCGCGCGCGCCAGAAGCTCGGCGCGCGCCGCGTGGAAAGGCTGGTAGCGCGACAGGTCGGCCGCGAGCGCGTCCAGTTCGACCAGCGCCGCGTCGGTAGCGCCGGTTTCGGAGAGCGCGACCGCCCGGTTCAACCGCACGACAGGCGACGGCTCATAGACATGCAGCGCATCGTAGAGAAGGACGATCTGCCGCCAATCGGTCGCAACCGGCGCCTCTGCCTCCATGTGCAGGGCTGAAATAGCGGCCTTGATCTGGAACGGCCCCGGCGCCCCCAGCGCCATCGCCCGGTCGAGAAGACGCAACCCCTCCCCCGCCATCACCCGGTCCCACGCGGCACGGTCCTGCTGATCGAGCGCCACCAACGCCCCTGTCGCATCGATCCGCGCGGCGCGGCGGGCATGGGTCGTCAGCATCAGCGACAGAAGCCCCATCACCTCTGCCTCTCCGGGCCGAAGTGCATCGACCATCCGGCAGAGCCAGATCGCCTCTTCGCACAGGTCGATCCGCAAGGGAGTGTCGCCAGACGTGCGGTCATAGCCTTCGTTGAAGATCAGGTAGAGGACGGTCAGCACCGAATTCAGCCGCGCATTCCACGCGTCGGGGCCCGGCACGCGAAACGGGATGCCGGCCCGGGCGATCTTGGCCCTGGCCCGGCTCAACCGTTGGCCCATGGTTTCCTCGCGGTCGAGGAAGGCGCGTGCGATTTCGGCCGTCGTCAGCCCACCGAGCGTGCGCAACGTGAGCGCCACGCGGCTCTTCGGCTCAAGCGCCGGATGGCAGCAGGTAAAGATGAGCCGCAGCCGTTCGTCGGGAATCTCGTCCTCTGAGACGGGCTCCGCACCGCCTTGTGCCAAAAGCTCGATTTCGGCTTCACGTTCGCGGAATCGGGCGGCGCGGCGCAGCCGGTCGATCGCCTTGCGCCTTGCCACCGCCAGAAGCCAGGCGCGCGGAGCAGCCGGCACGCCGCCGCGCTGCCAGTGCCGCAACGCCGCCTCTACCGCGTCGGAGAGCGCGTCCTCCGCCAGATCGAAGTCGCGGAAGCGGGCGATGAGGGCGGCCAGACACCGCCCCCGGTCTTCGCGCAGGACCCGGCTCAGGGTGTCCTCGATCACTCCCAGACCACGATCGGGCGGACCTCGACTGTGCCGTATTGCGCGCCGGGAATCTGAGCCGCCCAGTTCAGAGCCTCGTCAAGGTCGGCACAGTCGAGCAGGTAATAGCCCCCAAGCTGCTCCTTGGTCTCGGCAAAGGGGCCGTCCATCGTCTCGATTTTGCCGCCACGGACCCGAACCGACGTCGCGGTCGATGTCGGCTGAAGGGCATCCCCGGCCTTCATGACACCGGCTTCCTTCATCTTTTTGGTGACGGTCATGTACGCCTCGTTCATCGAGGCGCCCATCTTCGGGGTCAGTGCCGGATCGGTGTAGATCAATGCCATGTACTGCATGTCGGTTTTCCTCTCGCACTTGCGTGACTGTCGCGCCGCGGATGCGGGTCTGACAAGATGGCCTCGCGGCCCTCTGCCGAAAGAACGAACGGACCCCGAAGAATTCGACATCCCGTCGAGATTTTTCTTCGCCCCGGCTTTCCAGCCTTTTCACTCTGCGCCTTCGCCCCTAAAAGACGCAGCAATCTTTAGCCCCGGGGGATGGAATGCAGGAACCTGAGATCACCGAGGATCTGATCGCCGCGCACGGGCTGAAACCCGACGAGTACCAGCGCATCCTCGAGATCATCGGGCGCGAACCGAGCTTCACAGAGCTCGGCATCTTCTCGGCGATGTGGAACGAGCATTGTTCCTACAAGTCGTCGAAGAAGTGGCTCCGCACCCTGCCGACGACCGGCCCCCAGGTCATCTGCGGCCCGGGCGAGAACGCGGGCGTCGTCGATATCGGCGACGGCCAGGCGGTGATCTTCAAGATGGAGAGCCACAACCACCCGTCCTATATCGAACCGCATCAGGGCGCCGCGACCGGCGTCGGCGGTATCCTGCGCGACGTCTTCACCATGGGCGCTCGTCCCATCGCCGCGATGGATTCACTTTCGTTCGGCGTGCCCGAGCATCCTAAGACCGCGCATCTCGTGAAGGGCGTGGTGGAGGGCGTCGGTTCCTATGGCAACTGCTTCGGGGTGCCGAATGTCGGCGGCGAGGTCCGGTTCCACAAAAGCTACAACGGCAACTGCCTCGTCAACGCCTTCGCGGCCGGGCTCGCCGAAACCGACAGCATCTTCTATTCCGCCGCCTCCGGTGTCGGCATGCCGGTCGTCTACCTCGGCGCGAAGACGGGCCGTGACGGCGTCGGCGGCGCGACGATGGCCTCGGCCGAATTCGACGACACGATCGAGGAAAAGCGCCCGACCGTGCAAGTCGGCGACCCCTTCACCGAAAAGCGGCTTCTGGAGGCGTGCCTCGAGCTCATGGCCTCGGGCAGCGTCATCTCGATCCAGGACATGGGCGCAGCCGGCCTCACCTGCTCGGCGGTCGAGATGGGCGACAAGGGTGGCCTTGGCATCAAGCTGCAACTCGACGACGTGCCGCAGCGCGAAGCGAAGATGAGCGCCTACGAGATGATGCTCTCGGAAAGCCAGGAGCGGATGCTCATGGTGCTGAAGCCCGAGAAGGAGGCCGTCGCGCGCGCGATCTTCGAGAAGTGGGATCTCGACTTCGCCATCGTCGGCGAGACCATCGTGGAAGACCGCTTCCTGATCCTTCATGGCAACGAGGTGAAGGCCGACCTGCCGCTGTCGAAGCTCTCGTCCTCCGCCCCGGAATACGACCGCCCCTGGATTCCGACGCCCGCCGCAGCGCCGCTCACCGATGTCCCGCAGATCGACCCGATCGAGGGGCTGAAGGCGCTCATCGGCTCGCCGAACTACGCTCACAAGTCCTGGGTCTGGGAACAGTACGATACGCAAGTCATGGCCGACACGGTCCGCACGCCGGGCCTCGGCGCGGGCGTCGTCCGTGTCCACGACACCGGCAAGGCGCTGGCCTTCACCTCGGACGTGACACCGCGTTATGTTAAGGCGAACCCGGTCGAAGGTGGCAAGCAGGCCGTGGCAGAGGCGTACCGCAACCTGACCGCCGTCGGGGCCCTACCCCTCGCCGCGACCGACAACCTCAACTTCGGCAACCCCGAGAAGCCCGAGATCATGGGCCAGTTCGTCGGCGCCATCAAAGGCATCGGCGAGGCGTGCAAGGCGCTCGACCTGCCGATCGTCTCGGGCAACGTCTCGCTCTACAACGAGACCGACGGCAAGGGCATCTTGCCGACACCTACGATTGGCGCGGTCGGGCTTCTGGCCTCGCTCGACGACCTCATCTCGGGCCTGCCTGCCGAGGGCGACATCGCGATCGTCATCGGCGAGACGAAGGGCCATCTCGGTCAATCCGCACTTCTCGCCGAAGCCTTCGGCCGCGAGGAAGGCGACGCGCCGCACGTGGACTTGGGAGCCGAGCGTAAAAACGGCGAGTTCCTGCGCGCCAACCGCAAGTCGCTGCGTGCCGCGACCGACCTTTCTGACGGCGGCCTCGCGCTCGCCGCCTTCGAAATGGCCGAGGGCGCCGGGATCGGGGTGAAGATCGATGCAGGCGAGACCGCCTTCCTCTTCGGCGAGGACCAGGCCCGCTACCTCGTCGCCGTGCGGCAGTCCGACATCGCCCCGCTGACGGCGGCGGCCAAGGCGGCCGCAGTGCCGCTGGCGCTCGTCGGCCAGTTCGGCGGCTCCACGGTTACGCTCGGCGGGGCCTCCGCCCCCCTCACCGATCTGTCGCGCCTCTATCGCACCGCCTTCGCAGCCGCCATCTCCTGAGCGCATCCGGGCTTCTTCTTGGCCCCAATACTCCCGCCGGAGGCGTCGGCCCGCTCACGCGCGGAACCTTGCGGCGCATCTGCGCCCGGCTTACATATTGGCCAAGACCAGAACGGAAGGACGCCTCATGGCGATGGAAGCGCAAGATATCGAAAACCTCATTCGGGCAACATTCCCGAACGCAAGGATCACCATCACCGACCTGGCCGGCGACGGAAACCACTACGCAGCCGAGGTCATCGACGAAAGCTTCCGCGGGATGAACCGCGTCCAGCAGCAGCGCGCGGTCTATGCCGCGCTAAAGGGAAAAATGGACGGCGCGCATGGCGAACTGCATGCGCTCGCGCTGACCACAAAGGCACCGGAGTAAGCCCCATGACCGCAACAACCGCACTCGACCAGATCCGCGATACCGTCACGAAGAACGATGTCGTCCTCTTCATGAAGGGCACGAAGACCATGCCGCAATGCGGCTTCTCTTCGCGCGTCGCTGGCGTCCTGAACTTCATGGGCGTCGACTATTCCGACGTCAACGTCCTCGAAAACGCCGACATCCGCCAGGGCATCAAGGATTTCTCGGACTGGCCGACGATTCCGCAGCTCTACGTGAAGGGCGAGTTTGTCGGCGGCTGTGATATCGTCACCGAGATGACCCTCTCCGGTGAGCTCGACCAGCTCTTCGACGCCAAGGGCGTGGCGTACAACAAGGATGCCGCCGAGCAGATCCGCGCCGCAAACAGTTGAACCGTCCCTGCACGGCTCGAATATGAAATGGCCGCCTCTCGGGGCGGCCATCGCGTATGAGCGCACTGGGCTCGGTGGCGCACGCCTGAAGGCGCGATCCTACTGGCGCCGCTCGTCGATCCGGTCAGCCAGCGCCTCGGCGCGTGCCGCGATCTCCGCGAAGGTCTCGGTCACGATCTCGGGGATCACCGGAACCTCGATCCGCTCGGGATTGGCCCGTGCGTTCGCCGCGACACGCTCGGCCACGACCGCCCGCTCCTCGGCCGCGCGCAGCTGGTCTTCGAGGCCCGCGGCCTTGTCGGCCAGCATCAGCCCCGCCATCAACAGCATCCGCGCCTCGGGCATGCGGCCGATCTGGCCGACGAGCGAGGTCGCCTCGTTGTCGAGCATCTTGGCCGCGGCTCGCAGGAAATGCTCTTCGCCATCCTGGCAGGCCACTTCGAAATCGCGACCGCCGATGGTAATCGTGACATCCGGCATCAGGCCACCTCGCCGATCAGGGGTTTGAGTTCGGAGAGGATTTCCTCCATCTCGGCCATCTCGGCCGCCCGCGCCGCACGCAGCGCTTCAAGCTCGGTCATCATCGACCGGTTGATCAGATGCGGCTCGGCCACGCCTTCCTGCGCGGCCTCGCTCAGCGCGCGGTTCGCCTCGGTGAGATCGGCGTTCAGACGCTTCTGGCGCTGGACCTCGAGGCCTACCGCGTTGAGTTGCTCGGTCAGCCGGGCGACCTTCTTTTCCAGCGCCTCGACCATTGTTTCCTGCTTGTCCCTGATCGCCCGGACACGTTCGGTTAGTTGCGCATTTGCCGTGCGTTCTGCATCAAGCGCTTCGCGGAGACTCTCCAGTTCGGCGTCGTCGGCACCTGCGGCCGGCGCCGCTTCGCCTCCCTCGTCGAGCATGTCGAGCCCTGCTCCAATCCGCTCCAACGCCGCCGAAATCCGGCGTTCCAGCTCGGTAATGTCGCTCATATCCACGTGCCCCCTGACGTCTTTAACGATCTTGCTTCACAGACTACCGGGGCATCGACCCGGATCGCTTGACAGCGAATCGGACCGGCCCCCACCACGGTCGAGTTTAGACCAAAGCGCCCGCCGATTTCTCCCCCTTTCGCGTCAGTGCCTTAGCCGGCGCGCTTGATCTCGCCCGCGAGACTGCTATCAAGCGCGCGACTTCACGCCCATGAACGGAAGGACCGCCCCCGTGGACATCGCCACCCTTCGCGAAAAGCATACCGATCACTGGATGAAAGCCTGCGCCATCCGGGCGCTGGCGATGGATGCCGTGCAGGCGGCGAATTCCGGCCATCCCGGCATGCCGATGGGCATGGCCGACGTGGCGACGGTTCTCTTCGAAAGGCACCTGAAGTTCGATGCCTCCGCACCGAAATGGGCCGACCGGGATCGCTTCATCCTCTCGGCCGGTCACGGGTCGATGCTGATCTACGCGCTCCTCTACCTCACCGGGTACGAGGACATGACGCTCGACCAGATCCGGAACTTCCGCCAGTGGGGCGCGATCACCGCCGGTCACCCGGAATACGGCCACGTCGCCGGGGTCGAGACCACGACCGGGCCGCTCGGCCAGGGCATTTCCAACGCCGTCGGCTTCGCGATGGCCGAGGAGTCGTTGCGGGCCCGCTTCGGCAAGAAGATCGTCGATCACTACACCTATGTGATCGCCGGGGACGGTTGCCTGATGGAAGGCATCAGCCACGAGGCGATCGGTCTCGCGGGCATGCAGAAGCTTTCCAAGCTCATCGTCCTTTGGGACAACAACAACATCTCCATCGACGGCAAGATCAGCCTGTCGGATGTCACCGACCAGCGCGCCCGCTTTGCCGCGGCAGGATGGACCGTGCTCGCCTGCGATGGTCACGATCCGGTGGATATCGACCGCGCCCTAACGGCGGCGAAGCGCTCCGAACAGCCGGTTCTCATCGACTGCAAGACCCATATCGGCTTTGGCAGCCCGAAAAAGCAGGACAGCGCCGGCGCCCACGGCTCGCCGCTTGGCCCCGATGAGATCAAGGCGACGAAGGAAATCTACGGCTGGCCCTATGGCCCCTTCGACATTCCCGCCGACATCCTCAAGTCCTGGCGCGCGATCGGCGCACGGGGCGCTTCGGAGCGCAAGGCCTGGGACGGCCGCGTCGCCGCTCTTTCCGCAGCCAAACAAGCGGAATTCGAACGCCAGATGACGCTCGGTGCGCCGAAGCGGCTTGCCGCCACCATCCGTGCGCTCAAGAAACAGAACTCCGAAGCCCAGCCGAAGCTCGCGACCCGCAAGGCAAGTGAATTCGTGCTGGAGGTCGTGAACCCGGTCATGCCCGAAACCATCGGCGGTTCGGCGGACCTCACGGGGTCGAACAACACCAAGACCGGGGATCTCGGCATCTTCAACCCGGAAAACCGCAAGGGCCGTTACGTCCACTTCGGCATCCGCGAACACGGCATGGCCGCTGCCATGAACGGCATGGTTCTGCATGGCGGCGTCCGGCCCTATGGCGGCACGTTCCTGTGCTTCACGGACTATGCGCGCGGCGCCATGCGGCTTTCCGCATTGATGGGCGTGCCCACGGTCTACGTCATGACGCATGACTCGATCGGCCTTGGCGAAGACGGTCCGACCCACCAGCCGGTGGAGCATCTGGCGATCTGCCGCGCCACCCCCAACACCTGGACCTTCCGGCCGGCCGACCTGATCGAGACGGCCGAGGCTTGGGAACTGGCGCTGACCGCCGAAAAGACACCGTCCGTGCTCGCCCTCAGCCGGCAGAACCTTCCGACGGTCCGGACCCTGCACACGGCGAAGAACCTCTCGGCTCAGGGCGCTTACGTCCTCCGCGAATCCGAGGGCAAGCGTCAGGCGATCCTGATGGCCACCGGCTCCGAGGTCGAGATCGCGCTCAAGGCCCGCGACCTGCTTCAGGCCGAGGGTATCGGCACGCGCGTTGTCTCCATGCCCTGCATGGAACTGTTCGCGGCCCAGCCCGAGAGCTATCGCAAGCGCATTCTGCCGGCAGGCCCGGTGCGCGTCGCCATCGAGGCCGCGGTGCGCCAGCCATGGGACCGCTGGCTTCTGGGCGAGCGGGGACGTGAGGCCAAGGCCGCCTTCGTTGGCATGGAAAGCTTCGGCGCATCCGCCCCGGCCGAACGGCTTTACGCCGAGTTCGGCATATCGGCCGAAGCCGTTGTGGCAAAGGTGAAGGCGCTTATCTGAGCGCGGTCACGACACGCCAAACAGGCTGCGGATCTCCTTGGTGAAGGCGCTCCGCACGTCCTTCATCTCACCGGCCGAGATATGGCTGTCGAGCACGTCGAAAACGGCGCGGATCGCGAGGTCCGCGTCCCCCATCGGATCGGGCGCGAAGCCCTTCTGGACGGCTGCGACGAATTCGTCCGCATGGCGCATCCGCACCGGGTTGCGCGAGCTGTTCCAGCCTTCGTAATAGACCCCGCGGATGAGGGTCGGAAGCTGCGCACCAAGGTCGGTCGCCTCGTCCACGGACAGGTGGTCGCGCAAGGCATGCAGCGCCGCCCGCAGAAGCCGGTAGCTGCGCTGCTTGTTGTCCCAGCCGGTACGGTTGTCGATCTCGTTGATCCAGATGTTGGCGGAATGGACCGCATCGTCGATGACCTTCAGCCCGAGCGCACTCATTTCGACCTCCTCGCTTGCGGTGAACTTGGCCGAGATAACCATGCAAGCCCCCTCCGAACATTGACGACGGTCAGTCCGGTTGACGCCGATCAGTGACCGCCCCTTCGCGGCGGGCCATCCTGCCAGCAACGCCACACTGGAGAGTCGACATGGAAACCGAACCGCAGATCATCTTTCACGGTATGGATGCCTCGCCTGCGATGACTGAAGAGATCCATTCGAAGATCGCCAAGCTCGAACAGGTCTTTCCGCGCATCACCTCGTGCCGCGTGATCGTCGAGAAGCGATCCTCGCGCGGCCACAAGGGCCATCTCTACCAAGTGGCGGTCGAGGCCGAGGTCCCGGGCCGAATGGTCGTGGTGAACAAGAAGCCCGGCGATCTTGGCGCGCATGAGGACCTGCGCGTGGCCATCCGCGACAGCTTCAACGCCGCGCGCCGCCAGCTTGAAGATCACGGCCGCAAGGCAGACGGTGTGCATGTGAAAAGCCACCCCGAGAAGCATCACGGCCGGGTCGTGCGCCTCTTTCCCGACGAGGGCTACGGGTTCATCAAGTCGAGCGGCGGGCTGGAGGTCTATTTCCAGCGCGACAGCGTGATCGGCAGCGACTGGGACCGGCTCGACCTCGACACCGACCTCGAATTCAGCCTGATGGATGGCGACAAGGGGCCGTTCGCGGTGAATGTCTCTCTACGGTCATAGGCGGCAGGTCAATGCGCCGCCGGCTTGCTGCCGCCGGTAAGTGCTGACCAGACCGGTCCGATCACCCGCGTCACAATCGGGATCAGGATCATTCCGAAGGCGAGCCCGAAGATGCCGTAGCAAAGCGCGGCCACCCCCCAGGCGGTCAAGCCCGCCAATCCTTCGGAAACGCCATGCGCCACGGCTTCGGCCCAGTGATGGATCGTGTCGTAAAGCACGGGCCATCCCAGAACCTCAAGCCCGTGGATGATGATCGAGCCGCCGACCCAAAGCATCGCGGCCGTTCCGACGGTCGAGAGAAACGCCATGAGCTTGGGCATCCCCTTCACCAGCCCGGTGCCGATGCTGCGGCCGAACCCCGTCCGCGCCGTAGCCGCCATGAAAAGCCCAATGTCGTCCATCTTCACGATCAGCGCGACCGACCCATAGACCGCCGCCGTGATCGCCACCGCGACCAGCGCCAGCGTCATCGCTTCCATCCAGAAAACGCCTTCGGGGATCGCGGCGAGCGTGATCGTCATGATTTCGGCCGACAGGATGAAATCGGTCTTGATCGCCCCCTTCACCCGCGCCTCTTCCAGATGAACGGGATCGCCAACATCCATGTCTTGCTCGACCTGGTGATCGGCTTGAGGAAAGAGCCTGTGAAAAATCTTCTCCGCCCCTTCGAAACAAAGATACGCCCCCCCGAGCATCAGCAAGGGCGTGATCAGCCACGGCGCAAAGGCGTTCATCAGCATCGCCGCCGGCAAGAGGACCACCAACTTGTTGAACAAGGAGCCCTTGGTGATCTTCCAGATGATCGGAAGCTCGCGCCTGGCCTCGAAGCCATGGACATATTTCGGCGTCACCGCCGCGTCGTCGATAACGACGCCGGCCGCCTTGGTGCCGGCTTTCGCCGCCATGCCGGCGACGTCGTCGACGCTCGCCGCCGCCACCTTGGCAATCGCCGCTACATCGTCGAGAAGCGCAAGAAGTCCACTCATAATCCGCCCGATCCGTTCTTCGCGCCACCCTAACCGATCCGCGGGCGGAGACAAGCCGAGGACGGTTTCGGGTACAGTTGGGTCGGCTACCGGCCATTGTCGAAACTGTTTTCGCTAACACCGCGACGTTTCCGCTAACATATTGAAAGAACGGGTTTTCCGGTCTTTCACTCTTTGCTATGCGGAGAAGGGACAAAGCGCGACCAGACGCGGTTTGCCGCGCTAGGGAACAGGAGACCAGGACATGACCGTCACCATCGGCATCAACGGCTTCGGCCGGATCGGGCGCTGCACGCTCGCGCATATCGCGGAAGCGGCGCGTAACGATGTCCAGGTCGTGAAGATCAACGCCACCGGGCCGATCGAGACCAATGCGCACCTCCTGAAATACGACAGCGTGCATGGCCGCTTTGGCGGGCCGGTCAAGGTCGCGGGCAATACGCTTGATCTCGGTCGCGGGCCGATCGAGGTGATGTCGACCTACAATCCCGAGGAACTCGACTGGGACGGCGTCGACGTCGTCCTTGAATGTACCGGCAATTTCAACGACCGCGCGAAGGCCGCCGTTCACCTTGGACGTGGCGCCAAGCGCGTCCTGGTCTCCGCACCCGCCAAGAACGCCGACAAGACAGTCGTTTACGGTGTTAACCACCGCGAGCTGAAGGCCGACCACCTCGTCGTCTCGAATGGGTCCTGCACGACGAACTGCCTCGCACCGCTTGCCAAGGTGCTGAATGACAAGATCGGCATCGAATCCGGGATCATGACGACGATCCATTCCTATACTGGCGACCAGCCGACGCTAGACCGCCGGCACAAGGACCTTTACCGCGCCCGCGCCGCCGCGATGGCGATGATCCCGACCTCGACCGGGGCCGCGAAGGCGCTGGGCGAAGTTCTGCCGGAACTCTCGGGCAAACTCGACGGCACGGCGATCCGGGTGCCGACGCCCAACGTCTCGGCGGTCGATCTGACCTTCCAGGCGGGTCGCGACGTGACCGTGGCCGATGTCAACGAAGTGGTAAGGGAGGCCGCGGCAGGATACATGGGCATGGTCCTTTCCTACGACCCCGAACCGAAAGTCTCGATCGACTTCAACCACACGCCCTATTCCTCTATCTTCGCGCCGGACCAGACCAAGGTCGTGGGCAAGCGCACGGTGCGGGTCCTGGCCTGGTACGACAATGAATGGGGCTTCTCCTGCCGGATGGCCGATGTGGCCGGTGCGATGGGGCGGCTCCTGCAATAAGGAGCTTCGGGGGCCCTGCGCCCCCACCCATGACCAACCGGATCGCCCTGACGCTCGTCGTCCTGCTCATCGCATTCTTCCTGGCCGACCACTTCTGGCTCGGCCTTGGCGCGCCTGTGTTCATCGGGCGCAAATTCGCGGATTTCGTCGAATTTCTCGCCTTCTGGCGCTGAGGCCGCTAGTCTTCGGTTGACGCATAGGTCGGAATTTGATGTTAGCGGTAACGGAAACGGCCGCTGCGGCAGAGGAGGATTGCGATGACGGTGAAGGTAGCGATCAACGGGTTTGGCCGGATCGGGCGGAACGTTCTCAGGGCGATCATCGAGTCGGGGCGCAAGGATATCGAGGTCGTGGCGATCAACGACCTCGGGCCGGTGGAGACGAACGCCCACCTCCTG
>JBNKFC010000029.1:0-7632 GCA_050289105.1 Paracoccaceae bacterium
CGCGTCCAATCCCGTTGGTCCGCGATCAACCCAGCCCTCCTGACGGTATTGGAACCGCCGGGCGCGCGCTTACGGGGCAGTGCTCGGCGATCATTGCGGCGATGGCCGCCTTTTTCAGAGGTTTGGTCAGGTAGTGGTCGATCCCGGCGGCGAGGATCGACGCGCGGTCTCCCTCCATGGCATGCGCGGTCAGGGCAACGATGGGCACAGCAGAGAGACCGCGTTCCGCCTCGATCGCGCGGATTGCACGAGCGGCCTCGCGGCCGTCCATCTCGGGCATGGAAATGTCCATGAAGATCATGTCGGGCCGGAAGCTGCGCCAGAGGTCTACCGCCTCGCGACCATTGCCGGCGAACTGAAGCTCGATGTCGAAATCGGCGACCATCTTGCGGAAGACAAGCTGGTTGGTGCGGTTATCCTCGGCCGCCAGCACCCTCATCGCTCGCGCGCCGTCTTCCGCCCGGTCGGCCGCCGGCGGCTCGATCGGCAGGAATTCCTCGGCCTGGTGGGGGTGCGAGAGGTCTTGCAGGGCACGCAGGAGTTGGCTGCGCAGGATCGGTTTTTGCAGCACGGCCGCCATATCGGCCAGGCGGTCGCCCGCTTCGTCGGGACTGGATGACAGAAGCAGGATCGGCGCCGCGACGCCGGTGGCGCGGATCTGGGCGGCCAAGTCGGGCCCGCCCATTTCCGGCATGTCGTGATCGGTCAGGATCACGTCAAAGGCCGGTCCGGCGGCAAGCGCCTGAAGCGCCTCGGCCGGGGTTCGGCAATCCGTCACCGCAAGCCCATATGTTTCGAGCTGCCGGCGCAGGATTACCCGGTTGATCTGCACGTCGTCGACGATCAGCGCGCGCTTGAGCAGAACCGGGCGGTCGGACTGCATCGACGCGTCGAACGGCTCTGCCGGCGCGAAAGTCACCTTGAAGCCGAAGCACGAGCCCTGCCCCGGTTCGCTGTCGACCCAGATCGTGCCGCCCATCAGCTCCACCAGGTGACGGGTGATGGCAAGGCCGAGGCCGGTGCCCTCGAACTTGCGGTTCGACTGGTCCTCGACCTGGTTGAATTCGCCGAAGATGTGGTCGACGTGATCGGGCGCGATGCCGATGCCGGTATCCTCCACAGTGACATGCAGATCGTATTGATGGTCGGGTCGCTCGATACCGACCACCCGGGCGAGCACGTGCCCCTCGGACGTGAATTTCACCGCATTGCCGATCAGGTTGGTCAGAACCTGCCGCAGCCGGCCGGGATCGGCGATGTAGCGGGTGGGCAGGAAGAGGTCGAAGTCGACCAGAAGCTTCAGGCCCTTTTCCCGTGCCTTCGGTTGCAGGAGCAGCATCACCTCATGGAGGCAGCGTTCGAGATCGAAGGGCTCGGGGTAGAGCCGCATCTTCTCCGCCTCGATCTTGGAATAGTCGAGCACGTCATTGATGATCACCAGAAGCGCCTCGCCCGAGGACTTGATCGTCTCGGCGAAGAGCCGCTGCTCTTCGGTCAGCTCCGTTTCGCACATGAGTTCGGCCATGCCGACGACGCCGTTCATCGGGGTCCTGATCTCGTGGCTCATATTGGCGAGGAATGCGGATTTGGCGCGGTTCGCCGCCTCGGCCTTCGCGCGTGCCTCCTCGAGCTCGGCCTCGCGCTGCATCGCCTCGGTGATGTCGAGCGCCATAGAGACGAGATCGCCGACCTCGCCCCGGCGGTCGAGAAAGCGGATATGGCGCCCGTCGCGAAGCAATACCACCCTCGGCTCGATGACGTCGCGCCCCAGCCGTTCGATCATCTCATGGCACCAGTCCTGCGCGTCCTCGCCCTCGAGGTCCGCGACACCTTCGGCAAGCACAGTCAGCACCTTGAGATAGGGATCGCCGATCGAAATGCCGCCCGACCCGAAGAGGTCGAGATAGGCCCGGTTCGCGGTGACGAGCCGCGCCTCGGCATCGAAGACGGCAAAACCGTCCTCGATCGTCTCGATCGCCTCCCACAGCCGGCGCTGGGCGACCTCTGCCTCGCAGTTCGCGCGTTCGAGATCGTGCAGGACCTGGCTGTTCTGTCCTTTCAGCGATTCGGCTTCGCACCGGGCAAGTTCGAGACCGTGGCGCTGTTCGACGATCTGGTCGGAGAGGTTGCGCGCGTGGCGGGAAAGCTGCGAATTCGCGGCGAAGAGCTCGCGTTTCTTCTGCTCCAGAAGCCGTTCGGCCGCGAGTCGCGACCGCCGTTCCCGCGCCAGTTTCTCGGCAATGCTCACGCTTTTCTTCCTTTCGTCGGCACCGCAGCGTTCATGCGCGCGACCAACCATGGCGAAGCGAGATAAATGAAGGCTTAAATCGAACCGCCTTCGGCGCCGCGCTTGCCAATCCGGCGAGGGGCATGTCAGCATCCCTCCATTACCCGAGACAGGAGATTTCGATGCCCAGGCTTCAGATCGCAGCCCTTATCGCGGGACTTCTGCTTCCCCTCGGCGCCGAGGCGCAGGACCGGACCTACATCCCCGAGCGTCGCGCGATTCTGGTCGAGGACCTCGATTTCTACGGCTCCGATCTCAGGGCGATCTTCGATGTCGGCTTCGACGCCTGCGAGGCGGCCTGCCTCGCGGATTTGGCCTGCAAGGCCTTTACCTACAATCGCCGGGCCGGATCCTGCTTCCCAAAATCCGCCGTCAGCGACCAGAAGCCCTATCAGGGCGCGCTGTCGGGATGGGTGCGAGCGGCGGATCCGCAGGCGCTTGCCGGTGCGCCGGCGCGCGCGGCCGAACTGTCCTTCCTGAGGGGCGAGGATTTCGACGCCGCCCTGTCGCAGGCGCGCGGACTAGGGACCGAGCATGTGACCGGGACCGCGACCGAGGACGAGCTTCTCGCCGCCGCCGCCGCGACGCGGGCTGCGGGTGACGCGACGGGGACGATGCGTTACCTCGGCGCGGCGCTCAACCTTTCGGATGCGGCCGACCGGTGGTCGGACTACGCGGATGCGCTTCTGGCGATTCCGACCAATGACGGGAATGTCCGCCGCGGCTATGCCGAACGTGCGGTGTCGGCGGCGGTGAACGCCTATCTGCGCGGCGAGAATGCCGGGCTGAGGGCGACCGCGCTTGCTACGCTTGCGAGCGGGTTCGAGGTTGTCGGGCGCGGGCGCGACATGATCCCGGCGCTGCGGCTCGCGCAGTCGCTGCAACCGCGCGACGACACGGCTGCGGCCTTGGAGGATGCAATCGGCAAATACGGATTCCGCATCGCCGAGACACAGGTCGAGAGCGACAGCGCCTCTCCTAGGATCTGCGCGGTCTTCACGGATGACCTGGTGCGGGCGGGCACCGACTATGCGCCCTTCGTCAAACTGCCGGCACCGGGTCTCGCCGTGGACGCATCCGGCCGGCAGATCTGCGTCACTGGCGTCGAACATGGCAGCCGCTATGCGCTGACCTTCCGCGAAGGCCTGCCCTCGGCCACGGGCGAGACCTTGGCGAATGACGTGACCGTCACCCAGTATGTCCGCGACCGCGGCCCCGCGGTGCGGTTCCCCGGCCGTGCCTATGTTCTGCCGAAGGTTGGGCAAAAGGGCATTCCGGTCGAGACGGTCAACACCGACACGCTCGACCTGACTCTCCAGCGCATCTCGGACCGCAACCTGATCCGGGCGATCCAGAGCGACTATTTCGGCCGGCCGCTGGATTACTGGTCCTCCGAACAGCTGAAGAACGAGGTGACGGAGGAGGTCTGGAAAGGCACGGGCGAGGTCGCGAAGGATCTCAACCGCGATGTCACCACCCTCCTGCCCCTCGACGGGGTGATGGCCGATCTCGGGCCCGGGATCTATGCGTTGCAGGCGGCGGTTCCGGGACTGGACCCCTACGACCATCCCGCCGCCACGCAGTGGTTCGTGATCTCCGACCTTGGGATGACCGCGATGGAGGGGGCGGACGGGCTCCATGTCTTCGTGCGCGCGCTGTCAGACGCGGCAGCCAGCGAAGGGGCGACCGCAACGCTTCTCTCACGCGCCAATGCGGTGATCGGAACCGCGACGACCGATGCGACGGGCTACGCGCATTTCGCCCCCGGACTGACCGCCGGGACGGGGGGCGCTGCGCCGGCGCTGGTGACAGTAGAAAAGGGCGACGACTTCGCCTTTCTGTCGCTGACCGAGCCGGAGTTTGACTTGTCCGACCGGGGCGTCACGGGGCGCGAGGCGGCGCCGCCGATCGACGTGTTCCTCTCGACCGACCGGGGTGCCTACCGGGCGGGCGAGATCGTGAACGCCACGCTACTTGCGCGCGACGCGAAGATGGACGCGCTTGACGGGTTGCCGATGACGGCGCGACTGATGCGGCCGGACGGCGTCGAATATTCGCGGGCGCTTCTGGCCGGGGCTGGCGCGGGCGGGTTCGTCGCGACCATGCCGCTCACCGGGAATGCCCCGCGCGGGACCTGGCGGATCGAGGGCTTCGTCGAAGAGGGCAAGGTGCTGGCGAGCCAGAGCTTCCTCGTCGAGGATTTCCTGCCCGAACGGATCGACTTCGACCTCGCTCTGCCCGAGGGCGCGATCCGGCTTTCGGACACGCCGCCCCTCACCATCGACGCGCGCTACCTGTTCGGTGCGCCGGGGGCCGGACTGGATGTGGAGGGCGATATCCGCATCTCGGCGCTGACCGCGCTCGATGCCTACCCGGGCTATGTCTTCGGCCGTTACGATGAGCCCTTCTCACCTTACCGCGATGCCCTCTACGATACGCAGCCAACCGACGCGGACGGCAAGGCAACCGTTCCGGTCGCCTTCCCCGATCTCGGCGAGGCGGCGAACCGTCCGCTGGAGGCGCGGATCGCGGTCAGGCTCAAGGAAGGCTCCGGACGGCCGGTGGAGCGGGAGATCACGCGGCGCATCCTCCCCGACGCGCCGGTAATCGGGATCAAACCGCTCTTTGAAGGTGGCACCGTGCCCGAAGGGGCGGAAGCGCGGTTCGACCTGATCGCGGTCGGGCCGGACGAGGCCTTGGCCGCGCGGCAGGTCCACTGGACGCTCAACCGGATCGAGACGAACTACCAATGGTATTCGCTCTACGGCAACTGGAACTGGGAGGTGACGACGACCCGGTCGCGCGTAGCCGATGGCGACGCGAGCCTGACCGCCGCCGGTGCCGCAGGGATTTCGGCCGCGGTCGGCTGGGGCAATTACGAACTGGTGGTGGAGGCGACGGACGGTGCCTATTCCGCCGCCTCGATGGAGTTCTACGCGGGTTGGTATGCACCGGCTGACGCGGCCGAGACGCCGGATACGTTGACGGTTGCTCTCGACAAGGACGCCTATCGGCCGGGCGACACGGCCCGGCTGAAGATCGAGCCGCGGGCGGCGGGCGTGGCCCTGGTGACCGTGCTGTCGAACCGGCTGATCGACATGAAGGCGGTCGAGGTGACGGCGGGCGAGAACGTGATCGAACTTCCGGTGACGGATGACTGGGGCGCGGGCGCCTATGTTACCGCCTCGGTCGTGAGGCCGCTCGCAGAAGAGGCCGGCCGGGTTCCGGCAAGGGCGCTCGGCCTCTCCTACGCGCCGGTCGATCCCGGCGCACGAAAGCTCAATGCATCGTTCGAGGTGGCCGCGGAGGCCGACCCGCGCGGGCCATTGACGGTGGCGCTGAAGGTCGAAGGCGCGGAAGGCGCTGAGGTCTATGCCACTATCGCGGCCGTCGACGTGGGTATCCTCAACCTCACCGGTTTTGCGTCGCCTGACCCCGAGGGGCATTATTTCGGGCAACGGAAGCTCGGCATCGGCATCCGCGACCTCTATGGCCGGCTGATCGACGGGCGGACCGGGATCATGGGCGCGGTGCGGTCGGGCGGCGACGCGGCGACCGGCCTCAGGATGCAGGCGCCGCCCCCGACCGAGGAACTGGTCGCCTATTTCTCCGGCCCGCTGACCGTCGGCGCGGACGGCTACGCGCGGACCGAGTTCCAGATGCCGAGCTTCAACGGCACGGTGCGGCTGATGGCCGTGGTCTGGTCCGGCAAGGCCGTCGGACAGGCCGAGGCCGAGGTCCTGGTGCGCGATCCGGTCGTGGTCACCGCCTCCGTGCCGCGCTTCCTCGCCCCCGGCGACGAGGCGCGGATGCTGCTGGAGATCGTCCATGCGACCGGGCCGTCCGGGCGGATGGGATTGGATGTGACGGCTGACGGGCTGGTGATTGGTTCCGCACCGTCTGGCATTGATCTGGTCGAGAAGGGCAAGGCAGTGGTCAACGTGCCGCTCGCGGCCGGGCTGGCCGAGGGGGTCGGAACCATCCGCGTCGCACTGACGACGCCGGACGGGCGGCAACTGGTGAAGGACCTGACGATCCCAGTTCAGGCCAACGACCCGGAGATCGCGCGGCAGAACCGTTTTGAACTCGCGGCCGGGGCAAGCTTCACCCTGGATGACAACGTCTTTGCCGGTCTCCTTCCCGGATCGGGCCGCGCGACGCTCGCCGTCGGGCCGCTCGCCCGCTTCGATGCGCCGGGGCTTCTCGCCACGCTCGACGCCTACCCCTATGGCTGTACCGAGCAGCTGACCTCGAAGGCGCTGCCGCTTCTCTATTTCGAAGAGGTGGCCGCGGCGATGGGCGCGGGCGGTCGCGACGACATCGCGAAGCGCGTCGAAGAGAGCATCGCAGAGATCCTGCTCAATCAGTCCTCCAACGGCGCCTTCGGGCTCTGGTACGCGGATGCAGGTGATCTATGGCTCGATGCCTATGTCACCGATTTCCTCAGTCGGGCGAAGGCGCAGGGCTACGCGGTGCCGGATGTGGCGTTCCGAAATGCCATGGACAACCTCAGAAACCAGATCAACTACGCGCCGGATTTCGACGAAGACGGCGGACCGTATGCCTATGCGCTGATGGTTCTCGCGCGCGAAGGCGCAGCCGCGGTGGGCGATCTGCGCTACTACGCCGATGTGAAGGCCGAGGCTTTCGACACGCCGATCGCGGCCGCGCAACTCGGTGCGGCGCTCGCCTCCTATGGCGACCAGCGCCGGGCGGATGCGATGTTCGCTCGGGCGGCCGATCTGCTGGCCCGGCGCGGCCCCGAGACGCAGCTCTGGCGCGCCGACTACGGCACAGACCTGCGCGACGCGACGGCGCTTCTGGCGCTGGCCTCGGAAGCGGGCTCGACGGCAATCGATCCCGAGGCGCTTGGTGACAGGGTGGCAACGGGGCTGGCGGGACAGCGGCTCTCGACACAGGAGGCGACCTGGGCGCTTCTCGCCACCCATGCGCTGATCGACCGTCCGGGGGCGGAGGGCTTCACCGTGAACGGAGTCCCCGTCACCGGGCCCCTCGTGCGGGTATTGGAGGCGGAGGCCGCGACCGCGCAGGTGATCGCCAACGGCACCGACCGCGCGGCCACGGTGACGCTGACCACCTTCGGCGTGCCGGCGGAACCGGAGCCAGCGGGCGGCAAGGGCTATTCCATCGAACGACGCTACTACACGACAGAGGGCGACCCGGTCGATATCGCCTCGGTCCCACAAGGCACCCGACTTGTCGCGGTGATCGAGGTCACGCCGCACGGCTCCGGCGAGGCGCGGCTGATGGTCAGCGATCCCCTGCCTGCCGGCTTCGAGATCGACAACCTGTTGTTGATCCGCGCCGGCGGTGTCGCGGCGCTC
>JBNKFC010000030.1:0-2166 GCA_050289105.1 Paracoccaceae bacterium
GCAGGCACGTCGGGCGCGACAACGGAACGTAGCGACATCCGGCTCTGGATCAGCGATACTGTCGGCAATGACCGCGTTCATGCCGATACGGTCTTCAACGGAAAGGGCGAGTGAGATGAAAGGCGAACTGACAGGTCGCAAGGTCCTCGCGATCACTGTTTCGGCCTTTGCCGTGATCATCGGCGTCAATGTGGTCATGGCGGTGCAGGCGGTCCGGACTTTTCCCGGACTGGAGGTCAAGAACTCCTATGTAGCGTCCCAGACATTTGATGCCGAACGCGCCGCGCAGGAGGCTTTGGGCTGGACCCTGAGCGAAAGCTATGAAGCGGGCGAACTGCGCCTGTCGTTCCGCGATACAGCCGGTTTGCCGGTGCGGGTCGAACGGCTTTCGGCCACGATCGGGCGCACGACCGAGGCGGCCAGCGATCTGGTGCCGGACTTCGCCTGGCAGAATGGCGACTATGTTACCGCCGCCGATCTTGGCCCCGGTAAGTGGATGATCCTTCTCGAAGCCTTTGCCGCCGACGGAACCCGATTCCACCAGCGGCTCGACCTCTTCGTGGCGGGCTGATGTCTGCGGGCACGCCATCGGTTTCGGCCTGCCCGGCCTGTGTCGCAGCGCCTGCGGCCGAGGCGGTTGCCGAACGCCGGGCCGCAAAAGAGGCGGGCTTGGTCCTGTCGCTGCCGACCGCCCATTGCGCCGTCTGCATCTCCGATGTCGAGCGCACACTTGCCACGATCCCGGGGGTCCGTTCCGCCCGGGTGAACCTGACGCAAAAGCGCGTCTCGGTCGCTGCCGCGCCGGGCGTGACGGCGGACACGTTGATCGCGGCGCTGAAAACTATCGGCTATCCGGCGCATGAACTTGACCCGGGTCTGCTATCTGCGACCGAAACCGACCGCGCCGGGCGCGACCTGCTGATGCGGCTCGGCGTCGCCGGCTTCGCGATGATGAACATCATGCTTCTGTCCGTGGCTGTCTGGTCGGGGGCCGAGGCCGCGACGCGCGATCTCTTCCACTGGATATCGGCGGCCATCGCGCTGCCGGTTCTTGCCTTTTCCGGTCAGCCCTTCTTCGCGTCAGCCTATGCATCACTGAAGGCGCGCAGGCTTGGGATGGATGTGCCGATCTCGCTCGCGCTGATCCTTGCCTCCTCGATTTCGCTCTACGAAACCTTCGCGGGCGGCCATCACGCTTATTTCGACGCCGCCGTCTCGCTGTGTTTCTTTCTGCTCGCGGGCCGCTATCTCGACTATCGCTCGCGCGCCGCCGCGCGGTCGGCAGCCGAGGAACTGGCCGCACTCGAAGTGCCTCGTGCGGTCCGGATCGCGGGCGGGGTGGAAACGACCGTGCCCATAGCCGAACTCGCGGTGGGCGATCTAGTTCGGGTGAAACCCGGCGCGCGAATGCCCGTGGACGGTATCGTGACCGAGGGCGCGTCCGAGATCGATCGCTCGCTGCTGACAGGCGAAACTCTGCCGGTTCGCGCGGGCGAGGGCAGCTCGGTCAGTGCCGGTGAGGTCAATCTGACCGGCCCCTTGACCTTGCGGGTCACCGCTGCGGGCCGGGACACGTCGCTCCACCGGATGGCGGATCTGGTCGCCGTCGCCGAAAGTGCGAAGACCCGCTACACTTCGCTCGCCGATCGCATGGCCCGCGCCTACTCACCGGTCGTCCATATCATGGCCCTCGCGGCCTTCTCGGCGTGGCTCTACCTGACCGGCGATCTGCGCCTTGCGGTCAATATCGCTGCGGCAGTGCTCATCATTACCTGCCCATGTGCCCTCGCCCTCGCGGTGCCTGCGGTTGTGAACTCGGCCTCGGGCAAACTGTTCCGCAAGGGACTGCTGATCAAAGACGGCACCGCGCTCGAACGTCTGGCCGAGGTGGATACGGTCGTCTTCGACAAGACCGGCACGCTGACCATGGGCACGCCCGAACCCATCGGCCTCGCCGCCCATCCCCGTGCCGATCTGGAAACCGCCGCCGCGCTCGCCGCCGCCTCCGCCCATCCGCTGGCCGGTGCCCTGAGCCGGACACTGGGCGAGATGGGGATCATCCCTGCTGCGGTCACCGATATCCGCGAGGTCCCGGGCTACGGGATCGAAGGACGGCTGAACGGGAAGATCGTCCGGCTCGGCCGTGCCGAATGGGTGGGCGCGGAA
>JBNKFC010000031.1:0-1782 GCA_050289105.1 Paracoccaceae bacterium
GCGATGGCCGCGGCCATCGCCTCCAGCCAGGCGCGGAAATAGCCCCGCACCTGCTCGGTGAACCGGCTGGGCTGGTGGTCGAGCGCAAAGACCGCCATCAGGCAGGCCCGGCGCCCCGACTGGAAATAGGTCTCGACCGCGTCGAGCATTCCCGTCAGGGCCTCCGGCGCGGTCGCCGCCCCGCGCAGCGGCGCGAAGATCTCGGTCTCGAACCAGCGGTCGATGTGATCCAGCGCCGCGCGCGCCATCTCCTCCTTGCCGCCCGGGAAGTAGTTGAAGAGGCTGCCCTTCCCCAGCCCGGTCCGCTCGGTGATCCGCGACAGGCTCAGGCCTTCGTAGCCATGCGTGCGGAACAGCTCGACCAGCCGTGTGACGGCCTCCTCGCGCGATCGGACGCGGTCCGGCATCGGGCTTCAGAGCCCCAACTCCGAAAGCTCCGGATGGTTCGCGGGGCGCACGCCCGAGTGATCCCAGAAGAACTTCCGGTCCGCCTCGGCGATCGGCAGGTCGTTGATGCTCGCATGGCGCTCGGCCATCAGCCCGCTCGGCGCGAACTCCCAGTTCTCGTTGCCGTAGGACCGGTACCACTGCCCGGAATCGTCGTGCCACTCATAGGCGAAGCGCACCGCGATCCGGTTTTCGGTGAAGGCCCACAGCTCCTTGATCAGCCGGTATTCCAGCTCGCGAACCCATTTACGGCTCAGGAAACCGATGATGGCATCGCGCCCGGTCAGGAACTCGGCCCGGTTCCGCCAGCGGCTGTCGGGCGTGTAGGCCAGCGCGACCTTGGCCGGATTGCGGCCGTTCCAGCCGTCTTCGGCGGCGCGGACCTTGGCGATTGCGGTCTCGCGCGTGAAGGGCGGAACCGGCGGGCGCATCTCGTTCATGGGAGCCTCCATCAAGATTGTACCGTTCGGTACAATTCTTTGGTGCAGCTGTCAAGCGCCATACCCCGGCATGGCGGCGCGATCCCTTCGGGTCCAGGGCGGGGGCAGGCGCCGGATGTCGGGGCAGGGCGGTGAAAAAGCCGGTCGCCGGATTCTCGCTGTATGCGTGAAAAGTAATTAAATCAAATACTTGACTACGATTTCACGCGTGAAAGCCGGCGCGGGAGAGGGGCGGAGGAGCCGGGCGGCGACCGTCTCGCCTCCCCTCCCGGTCCCCGTAATCGGGCAGATCTCCTCGCCGGATGCCCGAGGCTGGGCATGCAAGACCTGGCCCGCGATGCGGCTTGCGGCGCTCCGGGCCGTGCAGCAGTCGTACCGGTCGACCGCAGCCCGTTCTTGCATTACCATGGCCTGCGGCCCGCGAATGCAGCCCGCGCAGATCCAGGCACGGTTCGAAAATTCATTTACGATGGTCATAGCGCGAAAGCCGGGTGCGAAGACCCCGGCGGCGCGATCGTCTGGGAGGGCGTCATGAACCTGAGACCCGATCCGACCTTCTATCCGTCACCGAAACTCGCCATGGCTGGGCCGGTCGAGACCCTTGCCTACACGCTGATGCTGAGCCCCGATGCTTCGCAGCCCGACGGCCTCGCGGTCGTGGATGTCGATCCCGGGTCCACGGATTTCGGGAAGATCGTCCACAAGGTGATCATGCCGCACAGGGGGGACGAGTTTCACCATTTCGGCTGGAACGCCTGCTCGTCCTCCCTGTCGCCCCTCACCGGCCACGCCTTTCTCGAGCGGCGCTACCTGATCATCCCCGGTATCCGCTCCTCGCGCATCTATGTGGTCGATGTGAAGGGCGGCCCGAAGGCGGCCAAGATCCACAAGATCA
>JBNKFC010000032.1:0-3995 GCA_050289105.1 Paracoccaceae bacterium
TACGGGTTCGGCCGGTCCGAGGAGCGGATCGGCGCGGCCATCCGGGAGCGCGGTGGCCTTCCCGCCGGCTTCGTGCTTGCGACGAAACTCGACCGTGACGTGGACACTGGGCGCTTCGATGCCGCACGGGTCCGCCAGAGCCTTGAGGAAAGCCTGACCGCGCTCGGGCTGGACCGCATTCCGCTCATCCACCTGCATGACCCCGAATATGCGCGGGACCTGAGCGAGGTGACGCGGGAGGGCGGCGCACTCGATGAACTCTTCAAGCTGAAGGAAGAGGGTCTCGTGGATGCGGTTGGCCTCGCCATGGGACGGCTCGACATCATGTTCCCGATCCTGCGCGAACGGCCGTTCGACGCGCTGATCAGTCACAACCGCTTCACGTTGCTCAACCGGTCGGCAGACGAGATGTTCACCTACGCCCATGACGCCGGCATTGCGGTTCTGAACGCGGCGCCGTTCGCGGGCGGGGTGCTGGCCAAAGGAAGCGCCGAGATGCCGCGGATCACCTATCAGGAAGCCGGCGCCGAGGCCCTGAAACCCGTTCAGCGGATCGAGGCTGTCTGCGCCCAATACGGAATCGCTCCGGGTGCCGCGGCGCTCCAGTTCTCGCTTTCCGATCCGCGGGTGACATCGACGATCGTCGGCATCTCGAAGCCCGAACGGATCACCCAGACGCTCGACTGGGCAGGGCAGGAACTGCCGGACGCAGCCGCCGCGGCACTCGCGGCCATTCCGTTCTCGTCGGACGATCCGGAAGCCGAGCGCGTCTACAAGGCGGGGTAGGGCCGAAAGGCGTCGCGTCGGGTGGGACCCGGCGCCGGCGCTCACTCCATCTCGATCGTTCCGGGCGGTTTCGAGGTCACGTCGTACATGACCCGGTTGATGCCCTGAACCTCGTTGATGATGCGCGTGGCGGTCTCGCCGAGGAATTCGTGGGTGAAGGGGTAATAGTCGGCGGTCATGCCGTCGACGCTCGTCACCGCCCGCAAGGAGCAGGCGTAGTCATAGGTGCGGTAATCGCCCATGACACCCACGGTGCGGACCGGCAGGATCGCCACGAAGGCCTGCCAGATCTCGCCGTAAAGCCCGTGCTTGCGGATCTGGTCGATGTAGACGGCGTCGGCCTGGCGAAGGATCTCAAGCTTTTCACGGGTGATCTCGCCCGGGCAACGGATGGCGAGGCCGGGGCCGGGGAAGGGATGGCGGCCGATGAACTTGTCGGGCAGGCCAAGCTCACGACCGAGCGCACGCACCTCGTCCTTAAAAAGCTCGCGCAGCGGCTCGACGAGCTTCATGCCCATCTTCTCCGGCAGTCCGCCGACATTGTGGTGCGACTTGATCGTGACCGAGGGGCCGCCCGAGAAACTGACGCTTTCGATGACGTCCGGATAGAGCGTGCCTTGGGCGAGGAAGGTGGCGCCGCCGACCTCGTGCGCGTGCTTCTGGAAGACGTCGATGAAGAGCTTGCCGATGGTCTTGCGCTTCACTTCGGGGTCCGAGACGCCTTCGAGCGCGCCGAGGAAGAGATCGCTTTCGTCGGCATGGATCAGCGGAATGTTGTAGGTGTCGCGGAACATGGTCACGACTTCCTCGGCCTCGCCGAGCCGCAGAAGACCGTGATCGACGAAGACACAGGTCAGTTGATCGCCAATCGCCTCGTGGATGAGGACGGCCGCGACGGAACTGTCGACCCCGCCCGAAAGCCCACAGATGACCTTCTGGTCGCCGACCTGGGCGCGGATCTTCTCGATCGCGTCCTCGCGGTAGGCGCCCATCGTCCAGTCGCCGGTGAAGCCGGCAAGGCGCACGAAGTTCTCGTAGAGTTTCGCGCCCTTCGGGGTGTGGTGGACTTCGGGGTGGAACTGGACGGCGTAGAAGTGCCGCTTGGGGTCGGCGGTGATCGCGAAGGGCGCGTTGGGTGAGGTGCCGTAGACCTGGAAGCCGGGCGCGATCTTCGAGACGTGGTCGCCGTGGGACATCCACACCTGCTCGCGGCCGCCCTCGAACCAGCCGTCGAGGATCGCGAGCTTGTCGTCAGCCGGCGTAACATAGGCGCGGCCGAATTCGGCGGTGCCGTGGCCGCGTTCGACCTTGCCGCCCAGAAGGTGCATCATCACCTGCTGGCCGTAGCAGATGCCGAGGATCGGCACGCCCATGTCGAAGACCGAGGCAGGCGGCATCGGCGCGCCGTCGGCGAAGACCGAGGCCGGACCACCGGAGAAGATCACCGCCTTCGGGGCGAAATCCTTGAGGAAGGCGTCGTCCACCCGGTTGAAGGGGTGGATCTCGCAATAGACGTTCAACTCCCTCAGCCGGCGTGCGATGAGCTGCGTGACCTGGCTGCCGAAGTCGATGATGAGAAGGCGTTGATGCGCATGTGTCATGGCGCTGGATTAGGGCGTTGAACCGGCCTGCGCAAGAGTGTTCGGCGGGACAGGCGGGGGGCCAGCCCCCCGCGCCCCCAGGAGTATTTTCGAACAGAAGAAGGGATCAGGCTGCGTTGGCCTTGGCGCGGAGCAGCATGCCGTAGAGATCGCGCGGATCGTCCGGGTCGGCGATCATGTCGAGGGGCTCGCTGTAGGGCAGGGTCCTGAGCTGGTCATGGACGTAGCGAAGCGCGGAAAAATCCTCGATCGCGAAGCCGACGCTGTCGAAAAGCGTGATCTGGCGGGCATCGGTGCGGCCCTGCGCCTGCCCGGTGATGACCTGCCAGAGCTCGGTCACCGGATGGTCTGGGTCGAGTTGCTGGATCTCGCCTTCGATCCGGGTCTGGGGCGGGTATTCGACGAAGATCGAGGCGCGCAGGAGGATGTCGCGGTGAAGCTCGGTCTTGCCGGGGCAGTCGCCGCCGACCGCGTTGATATGGGTGCCGGGGCCGACCATGTTGTCCGTGAGGATCGTGGCGAGCTGCTTGTCGGCGGTACAGGTGGTGATGATTTCTGCGCCCTCCATCGCTTCCTCGGCGCTCGTGCAAGGTGTGAGATTCAGGCCGGAACCCACAAGATTTCTTATGCATTTTGCGGTGGCCGCAGGGTCGGAATCGTAGAGCCGGACATTTGTCACGCCGCAGATCGCGCGGAAGGCCAGCGCCTGGAACTCCGCCTGCGCACCGTTGCCGATCATTGCCATCGTGGTCGCGCCTTTCGGCGCGAGATGGCGGGCGGCGAGCGCCGACATCGCGGCGGTGCGGAGCGCGGTGAGGATCGTCATCTCGCTCAGAAGAATCGGATAGCCGGTCTGGACCTCGGCAAGAAGGCCGAACGCGGTGACGGTCTGCAACCCCTCCTTCGTGTTCTTGGGATGGCCGTTGACGTATTTGAAACCGTACATCTCGCCGTCCGAGGTCGGCATGAGTTCGATCACGCCGACGGGCGAGTGGGAGGCGACGCGCGGGGTCTTGTCGAAGCTTTCCCAGCGCCGGAAATCGGCCTCGATATAGGCGGCGATCTCGGTCATCATGCGTTCCGGGCCGAGATGAAGAACGAGCTTCATCATGTTGTCGACGCTGACGAAAGGGACGATATTGAGGGTCATTATCCGAAGCTCCGGGTCGGGCGGTCGAAGACCTTGCGGCCCATCAGGCTGCCCACGAGGTCGACCATCAGGCGCGCCGTGCGCCCGCGTTCGTCGAGGAAGGGGTTGAGTTCCACGAGGTCGAGCGAGGTCACGAGGCCGCTTTCGTGCAAATGCTCCATCACCAGATGTGCCTCGCGGAAGGTGGTCCCACCGGGAACAGTCGTGCCCACGGCGGGCGCGATCGAGGGGTCGAGGAAATCGACGTCGAGGGAAACGTGGAGAAATCCATTCGCGGCGCGCACCATGTCGAGGAATTCGCGCAAGGGAGCGACGATGCCGCGCTCATCCAGCACGCGCATGTCGCAGATCGTGGCGTCGCTTTCGAGGAGACCCGAATGTTCGGCGCTGTCGACCGAGCGGATGCCGAAGAGGCAGATCCGCTCGGCCGGAACCGGCGCGGGGAAGGGCGGGAAGGC
>JBNKFC010000033.1:0-14178 GCA_050289105.1 Paracoccaceae bacterium
CCTGCCGCTCCATCCCCGGCTCGGCCACATGCTGGTGACGGCAGGACCGGAGGCCGCGACGCTTGCCGCCCTTCTTGCCGAGCGGGACCCCCTGCGCGGTGCGCCTGCTGACCTTTCCCTGCGGCTTTTCGCGATCCGCGATCCGAAGGGCTACGAGGCCGACCACCCGCACCGCGTGGACCGTGGCACGGTCGAACGCATCCGCGCCGAGGCGAAACGGCTCGCACGGATGGTGCGCCCGGTCGCGGACGCGTACGACCCCGCCGAGCAGGCCGCTCTCGCCTACCCAGACCGCATTGGCCTGCGCCGCAAGGGTGAGGCGCCGCGCTACGTGCTTTCGGGAGGTAAGGGCGCCATCGTCACCGATGGCGATCCTCTTGGCGCGGCACGGCTGATCGTCGCGACCGATCTCGACGGCGATCCGCGCGAGGCGCGGGTCCGACAGGGCATCGCCCTCACCGAGGCCGCGCTCCGCCGGCTCTTTGCTGACCGCATCCACTGGCAGGATATCGCGGAATGGTCACGCCGCGACGGCAAGGTGATCGCCCGGCGGCAGGAACGCTTCGGCGCACTCGCGCTTGCCGAGCGGCATTGGCCCGACGCGCCGCCCGAGGTGCTGGCCGGGGCCGCCCTCGACGGTCTCCGCCAGATCGGCCTACCCTGGTCAGCACCGGCCAGACGCCTCAGGGCCCGGATCGAGCTTCTGCGCCGCGAAGGTGCCGACCTGCCGGACTGCTCCGACGCTGCCCTCCTCGACCGCGCCGAGGACTGGCTTCTGTCCCATCTCGCCGGCAAGCGAACCGAGGCGGAGTTGCGGGCGCTCGACCTCACCGAAGCGCTCAAGGCACGCCTAGATTGGGACCAGCGCCAGCTTCTCGACCGGCTCGCCCCGGCAAGCTACGAGACGCCGCTCGGCCGCCATATCGCGATCGAATATGAGGGCGATCATCCGTCGATCACGCTGCGCCTTCAGGAAATGTTCGGCGTGACGGAGCATCCGACCGTCGGTCCGAAGCGCCTGCCGCTCAGGATCACGCTCCTTTCGCCAGCCCAGCGCCCGGTCCAGACCACGCTCGACCTGCCGGGCTTCTGGGCGACGAGCTACGCGGACGTCAGAAAGGACATGCGCGGCCAGTATCCAAAGCATCCGTGGCCCGAGGACCCGACGGCGCACGCGCCCACGCTCAGGGCCAAGCCGCGCGGGAGCTAGGGGCTCTGCCCCCGGCCCGGCATCCGCCGGACCTTCCCCGAGGTATTTCGGCCAAGATGAAAGAAACAGCTCCGGCTTTCATCTTGCCGCAAATACCTCGAGGGGAGGCGCCAAAGGCGACGGGGGGCAGCGCCCCCTCTTCAGCCGGGCCGGTGCGTCAGACGCCGAGGCACCAGCGCATCACGGCCTTCTGGGCGTGAAGGCGGTTTTCAGCCTCGTCCCAGATCACCGAATGCGGGCCATCCATCACCGCGCTTGTCGCTTCGTCGTCGCGGTGCGCCGGCAGGCAATGCATGAAAAGCGCGTCCGGCTTCGCCTCGGCCATCAGCCGCTCGTTGACCTGGTAGCCGCGCAGCTGGTTGTGCCGCCGCTCGCGTGCCGATTGCGGATCGTGCATGGAGACCCATGTATCGGTGACGACGAGGTCGGCGCCTTGCACCGCCTTCATCGGGTCGCGCTCGATGACGATACCGGCGCCCTTGGCCCGTGCCTCGGCGACGAAACCAGGCTCGGGGTCGAGGGTTTCCGGGCCGGTGAAGGTCAGGTCGAAGCCGAACTGTCCGGCGGCGTGGATGAACGAGGCGCAGACATTGTTGCCGTCGCCGGACCAGACGACCTTCTTGCCGGCAATCGGCCCGCGGTGCTCTTCGAACGTCATCACGTCGGCCATGATCTGGCAGGGATGGCTGCGGTTCGTCAGCCCGTTGATCACCGGCACGTCTGCATATTCGGCCATCTCGAGAAGCGTCGCCTCCTCGAACGTGCGGATCATGATAAGGTCGACATAGCGCGACAGGACGCGGGCCGTGTCCGCGATGGTCTCGCCATGGCCAAGTTGCATGTCGGCGCCCGACAAGACCATGGTCTGACCGCCCATCTGGCGCACGCCGACATCGAACGAGATGCGCGTCCGGGTCGATGGCTTTTCGAAGATCAGCGCGACCATCCGGCCCTTAAGCGGCTGGTCGTCGTCGGGCGTACCTTTCGGCCGGCCGTTCCGCGCCGTCTTCATCGCGTGGGCGTTGTCGATCATACTCCGCAACTCGGCGGGGTCAGTCTTGTTGATGTCGAGGAAGTTATTCATGTCACACGTCTTTCTGAGGCCGGAGCAAGGGACAGGTGTCGCCCCGTCCAACCTCGCAAGCATTATCAAACGGAAGAGGGAGCGGGGGCGAGACGAGCGGCTGCCGCGTCGAGGCGGCGGACCGCTTCGGAGATCTCGTCATCGCTGATGGTCAGCGGCGGAAGAAGGCGCAGCGTCTCATGCGCGGCCGGTACGGTCAGCAGGTGCTGTTCGTAACCCGCCTTCACCACGTCGGCTGGCGCGACCTTGCAGATGAGCCCGAGCATCAGACCCTGACCGCGCACCCCTTCGAACACGTCCGGATGGGCGGCGACGAGCCCTTCGAGTTTCTGCCGGAAGAGCGCGGCCTTGCGGTTCACTTCGGCGAGGAACGCCGGGTCGGCGACGATCTCCAGCACCTTGGCGCCGACGGCGCAACCAAGGGGATTGCCGCCGTAGGTTGAGCCGTGGGTGCCCGCGACCATGCCGGACGCGGCGCGTTCGGTGGCCAGCACCGCGCCGAGAGGGAACCCGCCGCCGATGCCCTTAGCGACCATCATGATGTCGGGCGCTATCCCCGAAAACTCGTGCGCGAAGAGCCGCCCCGTGCGGCCGACGCCACATTGCACCTCGTCGAGGATCAGGAGCGCGCCCGTCTCGTCGCAGAGCTGGCGGATGGTCTTCATCTCGGCGTCGGTGAGCGGCCGGATGCCGCCCTCGCCCTGGATCGGCTCGACCATCACCGCCGCCGTCCGGTCTGATATCGCCTCCTTCAGCGCCGACATGTCGGCCCAGGGCAGGTGGCGGAAGCCGGGCATGAGCGGCCCGTAACCCTTGACCATCTTTTCCGATCCGGCCGCGGCAATGGCGCCGGTCGACCGGCCGTGGAAGGCACCCTCGAAGGTGAGGATCTCGATCCGCTCGGGGTCGCCCTTCTCGTACCAGTATTTCCGCGCCATCTTGATGGCGAGCTCTGCTGTCTCGGTCCCGGAATTGGTGAAGAAGACCGTATCGGCGAAGGTGTGGGAGACAAGCATGTCGGCCAGCCGCTGCTGCTCGGGGATCTGGTAGAGGTTCGAGACATGCCAGAGCTTGCCGGCCTGCTCCGTCAGAGCCGCCACGAGATCGGGATTGGCATGGCCAAGCGCATTGACCGCGATCCCGGCGCCGAGGTCGAGATATCGCGACCCGTCCGCCTCGATCAGCCAGGAGCCCTCACCCTTCACGAAGGACAGGGGAGCGCGGTTGTAGGTCGGCAGAACAGACGGGATCATGCGTGAACTCCGATAGGGAAGGCCAAGGGGTGCCTCAAGGGGCGGGCCGTGTCAACGATGTGAGGGGGTGTGGCCAGGCCACGGGTGGACGGACGTCAGGCGCGAATGCGGCGGCGTCGGGGACGGGCGAAATGGCGGGTCCGGTGCGTCATGCCTGCCGCATATCGCCAAAGGACAAATCTGTCCATCGGGAAATCGTTCCCTGGGCCTTATCTGCGGCTTGAGAGAAACCGGCCGAGCTCCGCCGCAAAGTCAACCGGATTGTCTTCGTGCACGATGTGAGAGGCATCCGCGATCCGAACGCGCTGTGCCCGGGGCAGACGCTTCTCCAACGCGTCAAGGATGTAGCGGAATAGGACCGGGCTGTTCGCGCCGCCGACGAGAAGGACCGGAAGATCCAGGTCGGACAGCCGGTCGAGCCGCACCTCCGTCAAGGTGTCGTCGAGGATTTGCGCCCTGTCGGTCATCCGGTTCTGCCAGATCATGTGCCGGCGTTCCGGCGTCAGCGCCGCGAAGGCGCGCGGCCCGAGAACGCCATTGCCGACGACATGGATCGCGGCCGCATCGTCCCCCCTGCGATAGGCCCGCTTGGCCCTCGCCACGGTGAAGAGGGCAAAGCGAAGGACGGCAAGTGTCGGGGCCGGACGCGAGAAAAATCCGTGAAGCAATCCCGCCGGTCGCGGCGGCAGGCCAACCAAAAGCCCGATGGCCGGCGGCTCTACCAGCGTCAGGCTGCGCACCGCCCCCGGCGCACGGAGCGCGGCCAGAAGCGCGACCAGGCCGCCGAAGGAGTGCCCGACGAGATGCGCCGGGCGCGCACCGAGCGCGTCGATCAGGGCGAGAAGATCGTCGACATGCGGCTCGATCGGATCGCCGGCGCCATCGGGCAGGGGGGCATTCGGGTGGGCATAGCGGCGGCTGTAGCTGATTGCCCGGTAGCCGTCCGGCATCGCGTCGATCTGCTGATGCCAGGTCCGAAGGTCGGACACCGCGCCGTGAATGAGGATCACCGGGGTCCCCTGCCCTTTCTCGCGGACGGAAAGGTTCACGCCATTGGCGCTGACGGCTCTTGCATCGCCAAAGCCCCAGGTCATTGCGCATCATCGCGCGCGAAGGCCCGGCCGTCAAATCCGGCCGCCCCCCTTGTCGTGGCCGCCCCGAGCTTGTATCTCAGTGCGTCCCGTCTAGAATGGGACGAACCGAATTCAGGACCTGCCGGCCGATTGCCGCCACTGCCGGTCCCAAACCCGAGGATCTGTCATGTCCTGGACCGACGAGCGCGTCGAGTTGTTGAAGAAGATGTGGAGCGAAGGCCAGTCAGCGAGCCAGATCGCCAAGGAACTGGGCGGCGTTACTCGCAATGCCGTGATCGGCAAGGTCCATCGCCTCGGGCTGTCGAACCGTGTCGGCGGCGCGCCGGAACCGGTCAAGGCAAAGCCCGCCGATCCCGCTCCGAAGGCCGAACCGCGCCCCGCCGCCGCGAAACCCGCGCGGACAGAGACGAAACCGGCGGCCCAACGCCCCGAACCGGCGCCCGCGGCCCCGCAGGCGAGCCCGGCACGCAAGGCGATCATCCCGGCGGGCCAGCCTCTGCCGCCGCAACCCTCGGCGGGCGAGATCAGCCCCGAGGCGCTCGCCTCGGTTCGCGAGGTCGAGAAGAAGGCGCGGAAGATTTCGCTGATGGAACTGACCGAGCGCACTTGCAAATGGCCTATCGGCGACCCCGCAACCGAGGATTTCTGGTTCTGCGGCCTAGCCACCCAGCAGGGCAAGCCCTATTGCGAGGCCCATGTCGGCGTGGCGTTCCAGCCGATGTCGTCGCGCCGCGACCGGCGTCGGTAGGGAAGATCTGTCCTTTGGCAAGTGGCGTCTAATCTTGACGCCCTGCCTCCGAACGCACTTGGCTAATCTTCTGAATTTTGCCCACGAACCGCGCGGCAGTCTGCACGTCGGCAGGCGCCGGACCGTCGGCCCGGCGCCCGGCCTTGTCAGAACACGCGGGTCCAGCCCACGGACACGGCGATCTGGTCCATGTCGATGGTGATCGGGCCGCTGCCGTCCGAGCCTGTAACCGAGGTGTTGAAGGCGCGGATCGCGGCGAAGTCGATCCGGTCGCGCTCGGTGGCCTGCCAGGAGCCACCAAAGGTCAGGTGATGTTGAACGACACCCGGCGCGAGCACGTTCAGCAATACGTCCTCCGGTCCAATCGGGTTGTCGCTGTAGGCGTAGCCGGCCCGCCAGGTCATCTGCGGCGATTGCCGCCATTCGACGCCGAGCTTCACGACGCCGACATCGTCCCAGCCGAAGCCAGCCCCGCCCGGCGCGCCGAGGGGTCCGGCATTCGTCGCGTTGCTCACCGCCGGGACGCCCGAATAGAAGATGCGCTGATAATCGAGCATCGCGGTCAGATCCGGCTGGACTTCCCAGGCGACACCCGCCGTGACAGAGGCCGGAATGTCGAATTCGCCGCCGTTCTCGAAGAGGCCGGCGTAATCCTCCAATTTTGACATGTTGAAGCGCGTCTGGCCGGCAAAGCCCAGCCGCACGCCCGGCGCGACTTCGGCTTGGACGCCGGCGCGCAGGCCGACACCCCACGACATATCGTGGCCATTGTCGGTGAGTGCCGTCGGATCCATCGACATGAGCGAGAACGCGCCGAGGCCCCTCGCCTCGAAGGCCTGAACCGCGAGCGTCGGCGCGACACCCCAGGAGATATTGCCGCTTTGGCCCGCATAGGTCGCGGAGACAAAAAGCTGCGAAAGATCCACACCAACGGGGCTGAAGCCGAAGATTGGCTGCGAATAGCTCGTGTTCATGCCTCCGTTGCCATAGGCGGCAATGTTCAGGACGTTACCGTTCGCCAAGGGAATGTTGTAGGCGAAGTTCGGAATGGGGAAGACCTTGTGCCCACTGCGATACGATCCGGGCGCAACCATCATTGTCCCGGTCGCGGTGTAGCCACGGTCGGGCGAGAAAGCCTCCAGCCCGAAGCTCAGTTGCCGGCCCATCCCGGCGACCGCGGCCGGGTTCTGCGCCGAGGCCATCGCGTCGCCGCCCTGCTTTGCCACGCCTGCACCCGCCGTGCCGCGCTGCACCGGGCCGTAGCCCAGCGCGAAATACCCTTCTGTCGCCCCGGCCGCGCCGGCAGTCACGAGCCCGAGGGCGGTGGCCACCACGAGACGGCCCTTTCCTGCGTTAGACAATGGTATTCCTCCCCTCTTCGTGGGCAGCGCACGGCTGTCCCCGCCTTCTCCATGAGTGTGTCGACAGGCCCTTGCGCAGAGCATGCGATCCCCGGTTGATAGTAAAATATGAATGTATCTATTTTCCTAGACACATTCGTCGCTGCGCCGCCGCAATTCGACGAAGCACCAGGGGCTTTTCGCGGCGCGTTCCGGTCGCTATATGCCGGCTCATGTCTCAGAACCCGCCGAACCTTCGTCCCGACCTCGCACCGAAGCCCGTCTTCGACGGCCCTGCCCGACCTGGCCAACCGCGAATCGGCATGGTGTCCCTCGGCTGTCCGAAGGCGCTGGTCGACAGTGAACGTATCCTGACGCGTCTTCGGGCAGAGGGGTATGCGATTTCCCCCGATTACGCCGGCGCCGATGCGGTGATCGTGAACACCTGCGGATTTCTCGACAGCGCCAAGGCCGAGAGCCTGGAAGCAATCGGCGAGGCGCTGACGGCAAACGGCCGCGTCATCGTCACTGGCTGCCTCGGCGCCGAACCCGACTACATCACCGGCGCACATCCCTCTGTCCTCGCCGTTACCGGCCCTCATCAGTACGAACAGGTGCTTGACGCCGTCCACGCCGCCGTACCGCCCTCACCCGATCCCTTCGTGGATCTATTGCCGGCGACCGGCGTGTCGCTGACACCGCGCCATTACAGCTATCTGAAGATATCAGAGGGCTGTAACCACAAATGCCGCTTCTGCATCATCCCCGACATGCGCGGCCGGCTTGTCTCGCGTCCCGCCCATGCGGTCGTGCGCGAGGCGGAAAAGCTGGTCGAGGCGGGGGTGAAGGAGCTGCTGGTCATCAGTCAGGACACCTCGGCCTACGGGGTAGACCTGAAGCACGCCGACGCCAAGGGGCATCGCGCGCATATCACCGACCTTGCCCGCGATCTGGGGAGCCTCGGCGCCTGGGTGCGGCTTCACTACGTCTATCCCTACCCGCATGTGCGTGATCTCATCCCGCTGATGGCCGAGGGGCTGATCCTGCCCTATCTCGACATTCCCTTCCAGCACGCCCACCCGGACACGCTGAAACGGATGGCGCGGCCGGCGGCGGCGGCGAAGACGCTGGACGAGATCGCCGCCTGGCGCGCCATTTGTCCCGAGATCACCCTGCGCTCCACCTTCATCGTCGGCTATCCCGGCGAGACCGAAGAGGAGTTCCAGACCCTTCTCGACTGGATGGACGAGGCGCAACTCGACCGGGTCGGATGCTTCCAATACGAAAACGTCGCGGGCGCGCGCTCGAACGCGCTACCCGACCATGTCGCGCCGGAGCTCAAGCAGGAGCGGTGGGAGCGTTTCATGGAAAAGGCCCAGGCGATCTCCGAAGCGAAGCTCGCGGCAAAGGTCGGCAGCCGGATCGAAGTCATCGTAGATACCGTCGATGATGAAGGGGCGACCTGCCGGACCAAGGCCGATGCGCCCGAGATCGACGGCAATCTCTTCATCGACGAAGGCTTCGAGACGCTCTCGCCCGGCGACATCGTAACGGTCGAGGTCGACGAGGCCGGGGAGTACGACCTCTGGGGTCGCCCCGCGTGACGGCGATCCGCTTCGAAGAGGCGAGGCCGGAAGACCTCGATACGGTGATCGCGATCTCGGCGATGACCCACCGCGAGCACCAGGACCGCCTCCCGGAAGCTTTCCCGCCCGGCCTCGACAACGAGCTGAACCGGATGTTCCGGGAGCATTTCCAGACGGCGCGCAATGCGCCTGCCTATCCCGCCACCCGGATCATCGTCTGCCGCGACGGCGACCGCATCGTCGGCCACGTCTTCCTGCGGGTCCAGCAGTTCGACCGGCAGACCGACCATCACGACGTCGTCGGCACGGTTCTCGACATCTCTCTCCTGCCGGACTACCGGCGCCGGGGGCTGGGCACGCGGCTTATCGACAGGGCCCGGCAGGCGATGCGGGAAATGGGCGCGACCCGGGTGGACGCCCATATCTGGCGCGGGAACCATGCCTCGGCCGCGACCTTCACCGGGCAGGGCTTCGAGATGCTCTATGGCCTTTACGTTCAGCGCTTGGCAGAGCCGCTGGCCGGCAGGGTCAACCGCGCCGAAAAGCCTGCGACCTGGCCGGGAAAGGTCCTGATCGGGAGCCTCGCGCTCAACCTCTTTCTCATTTTCTGGCTTGCGGCATTCCTGAACCGCTGATCCGTGATGGCCGGAAACCTTGGCCCGCCGCCGCCGGGAGCAAGCGGCGACGGGCCTTTCGCATGCGCGCGCCCTACCCGCGCGGCACGCTGTAAAGGATCCAGCCCTGCCGCCGCGCAACTTCGATCGCCGCCGTTTCGGTCACGAAGGCGTCGATGGCCTCGGACCCTTCCGGGCAACCGACAAGATCGGCGCTGTCATCGAGAAACTGGTTGGTGAAGGTGTCTTCGCCGACCCGGCGGCAGGCATCAGCCGGGTCGCGGTAGCCCGCCATCAGAGGCAGCGGATCTTCCGGAGGCATAGGCGCCTCACAGGCCGCAAGCGCCGCGGCGATAAGGACGACGATCAGAACGGGACGCATCTCGGACCCTCCTCAGGGGTGGATACACCTTCTTGGTGATCACCAGACTATCACCGGTCGGCGTCCGCTCCGATACGGGTATCCCCTACCCGATAAGGATGACCAGCCACGCAACGCCTCCAGCGATTGCCGTCAACGCAACGGCGGCTGAACCGCAATCCTTAGCCTTTCCCGCCCCCGCGCAACGCTCCGGCGAAGCGAGGTCGACCGTCTCCTCGATCGCAGTGTTGAACAGCTCGGCCGCGAGGATGAGAAGCCCCAGTGCGAGGATCAGCGCCCGCTCGCCGGTGGTGAGATCGAGGCTGAAGGCGAGGATGGCGGACAGGATATTGACGAGGGACCACTGGCGAAGCGACTTCTCGGTCGCCCAGGCTGCGCGCCAGCCGCCAAGCGACCAGATGATCGTATTGGCCACACGCCTGAGCTCGCCTTCGACGAAGTCGCGCATTCGCCCCTCCCGCAGATTCCGAGCAAACTTAGCGGGCGAAATTCACCACCGCCAGTCCGGGAACGCCCCCACGCTCGGAGACTGCGCCGGTCATGATTCTGCCACGGGTCAGACGATGCCCCGCAATCCTTCGAGAACAACGCGGTTGGCGCACCATGGCGGCGTTTCGGCGGCGCTGCGGTCATGGCCGGGGGTTTCCCGCAGGGCATGTCCGTCGGGGCAGGCCCGGCAATAGGCCAATACGGCCCGGAAATCGTCCAGCGTCAACATCCCGGCCTGCACCGCTTCGCCAATATCGACTCCGTGACGACGGGTGTCCTCCTCGGTCAGGAAATAGGGCAGCTCCGGTGCTGCCACCGGTTCCGAAATCGGCACGACCTTGCCCATCCTTGCCACTCCTTCTCGCCATGGCATTAGGAACAGCATCAGCGCGGCAGGCCGGTGGCCGCCTTGATCCAGATCAAGACCGAGGTTGGGTCTAGCGCAGCCCGTTCAGCGTCAGGCGCACCGTCTCGATCCGCCTTGCATTCGGAGGATGGGTGCCGAGGAACTGGTTGCCCGGATCGGGGATGCGGGCGAAGAAGGCCGCACCGCGTTCGGGATCATATCCCGCGTCCCAGGCCAGAATGGTGCCGAGCGCGTCCGCCTCCAATTCGTAATCCTTGGCATAGCGCCGGGCGCCCAGGGTGCCACCAAGATCCTGCGCGTTGCGCACGGCCGACGCATCGCCGCCAGTCGCGGCGGTCAGCACCCCGAGCACCAGCGCCCCGGTCAACGCCGTTTGTTGCTGGCGCGGGATATGTTCTGCGATGTGGTGGGCGGCCTCGTGCCCGAGGACGAAGGCGAGTTCGTCCATATTGCGCGCCTCGGCGATGAGCGGGAGTGTGAAGGCGATGATCGGCCGCCCGCTCGGATCGAGGGTCTGGTAGGCGTTGGGCGGCTGGCGCGGGCGGTCGTCGACGACGATGCGGAAATCGCAGTTTGCCGAGACATTGCGTGCCCGGCACTCTCGTTCGATCACTGGTTCCATCCGACTGACGACGGAAACGAAGTTCTGCGCCGCGACATCGGGGGTGAGCGCCGCACCCGCATCGGGAAACGATGCGACCGGAGCGGGTACCGGCCCCGAAACCGGGGGCGTCGGCTCCACACAGGCCGACAAGGCAAGGATGAATAGTGCCGCGCTTTTTTTCACAAGCCTCTCCCGGGCCTTTGTCTGCTCTGCTTGGGCGCGGCCAGACTACTTCGCAACCGCGCGGCAGGAAACCCCCATCACCATCACCTACGACGCACAAGTTGGATAGTCTGCGATCCGACCTGCGCCTTTCTGTCCATTGAGGCCGGAGCCGCGGCGCGCTAAGCTTCCGTCCATGTTCACCATCGAGCACGACTTCGACGCGACCGTCATCACCCTCGTGGACGAGGGCAGCCCACATCTGGAAGAGGACGTGACGATCCAGAGTTTCGAGGAATGCGTCACGATCGAACAGTTCGACCCGCGCCGCGACGAGGTGGTCAAGATCGTCATGTCGATGGCGCAGGTGCGAGAACTGGCGGCGGCGCTCAACCTTCCAGAAGGTGTCTACCGTCTCTCGCCCAAGCGCTGAGGTCTCAGCCGCCGAACCACTGCGACCAGAGCCCGGCGGCCCAGAACATAAGGCTGAGCGTGATCATCAGGATGCCGATGCCGAACTTGTCGCGCATCGCGAAGACGATCGGGTCGTAATCCTGCTTGCCGAACCAGCCGAGCATGACCATCCGCACCAGCCAGAGCGTCATCGGGATCATCGCCAGCCACAGGATCCAGGTCGTCGGGTAAAGCTCGCGCCCCTGATCGCTGATGGAATAGAGAAAGAAGATCAGAACGGCACCGATCGTGCCAAGCCAGGCGACGTTGAGCAGGTCGCCCCGATCCGGCCGCCCATAACCCCGCCCCGGCAGGCGTTCGTCCGAGGTGGCAAGCGTCAGTTCCGTCAGCCGCTTCACGCAGCCCAAAGTGATGAAGATCGGGAAGATGAAGATCAGCATGTAGATCGACACCTCGACCTCGCCCGCCGCCGCCCCGGCGATCACCCGGATCGTGTAGAGGGCCGCGAGCGTCGAAATATCCACCCAGCGCAAGCGCTTGAGCTTCAGCGAATAGGCGAGCGAGGTGATCATGTAGAGCACCACGACCCCGAAGAACGCCCAGTTGAGCGCCGCCGCGACCCCGAGCGCGAGGAGCATGAGCCCCCCGAACGTCGCCATCCCGACGGCGATCGGCACATCGCCGCTGGCGAAGGGCCGCCGGCATTTCGTCGGATGCAGCCGGTCGGCTTCGAGGTCGAGAAGATCGTTGACGATATAAATGGAGGATGCCGCCGCCGAAAACGCGACGATGCCCCAGAGGATCGGCACCAGCGTCGCAAGATCGAAGCGGTGCGCGGCGATCATCGCGAGCAGCAGAAGGACGTTCTTCACCCATTGATGCGGCCGGAGCGCCTTCAGGAGCGCCCGTCCCTTCCAGCCGCCGTCCAACTCGACGACATTCTGCCCCCGAGCGGCCAGTTCCCGAGCGCGCGGCACCCGGCCGACGACGAGCGCGTTCTCGGCCTTTTCCCAGACCGCCATGTCGACGGCATTGTCGCCGGCATAGTCGAACCCGCGCTCACCAAAGGCCGCGACAAGGGCGTCGGCCTTGCGCGCGCCCTTGAGATTCCGCGTCACGTCCGAGGCGAAAACCTCCTCCGACAGGCCATATTCACTTGCCAGCCGCTCCACCAGGCGGCGATCGGAGGCGGAAGCAAGCACCACCTCGCGCCCCGCCATCCGGCTTCTCAGCGCGAGGTCGGCGACCTCGGGATTGACCGGCAGAAGGTCGGTCCGCAGCGGCGCGATTTCCACCAGTTCGGCCTTCAGCCGTTCCGGGTGACGGAAATTCACCGCCGCTGCGCGTAGGGTCGCAACAGGATCATGTCCGAGCCCGGCCCAGAACGTTTCCAACAGCATGTCGGTCTTCAGAAACGTGCCATCGACGTCGAGGACGAGCGGCTTCACTTCGGTCATTTCGGAAAACTCATCCTTTCACGGCGAACACACAGCCGTCCGTCACCAGTTCGGGAGGGGTCACGCAGAGCCCTCGGGCCACGGCCCACGCAGCCAGAACCTTCGGAACATAGGCTCGCGTCTCGGCAAAGGGCGGCACACCGCCGTTCGATTTCACCGCGTTTTCACCGGCATTATAGGCTGCGATCACCATCAGCGGGTCGTTGTCGAATTCCTTCATCAGCCAATTGAGGTAGGCGACGCCGCCTTTGATATTCTCGATCGGGTCCGAGCTGTCGGCAACGCCGAAGCGGTCCGCCGTTGCCGGGATCAATTGCATCAGGCCCACGGCCCCGGCGGTAGATACCGCATCAGTGCGACCCGCGCTTTCGATGCCGATGACGGCGAGGACGAGGGCCGGAGACACTTGTGTCCCGACCGTTGCCTTTAGAATTTCCGCGCCATGCGTGGCGGCGATGTCCTGCAGGTGCTGAAGTCGGGGGGCCGCGACCGACTTTCCGCCCGGCCCCTGGGTCAGCGCCGACAGCGCCTGCGAGAAGCGACCCATACCGTCGCCAAGCGCAGGCGAGACCGCGTCCCAGTACCAGTCGAAATCGCTCGGCTGCGAAGGCACGGCAGGCAAGAGACCCGGCGCAGCGCCGCCGCGCGGGATCGGATGCTCCGGCGGCGGCAATCGCGTCGCGAGCCGCCGCGCCTGCTCCTCGGGGTCGATCTGGATGGTGATCCGCTTGGCGCCCGTTCCTGGCGTGGCCACCGAACTTTTCGGCGCGCTGATGCGCTTGAAGGTGAAATCGGGATACCCGTTCGCTACTGTCTTGGCCGGCGCCTCGGCAGCCGCGAGCCCCGCCCAAAGCACGCATGCGGCGCCACACGATAGTATCGGTCCGATGCTTCGCAGCATGCCGCCTGCCCTGACTGCCCTTCTTTTTCTTGCATCCCTTGTCTCAGAAAACGGACTGCGGAGCCAGCTTTTCCGCGCCGCGGCATGCGGGAATCCTCGGGAATTCGGCCTTTTGGCAACAGAAACGTGGTTCGCAGGCACGACGTAATTCATTTTTTTTAAGTTTTGAATCAATGCGTTGAAGGGGAAACACAAAAAAGTAAATGCAACTTCAAAATGTACGATCCCCGCCCAACTCCTGCCACGATTCGACGGCCAGATATGCCCATGCCGCAACGGAGACGGGGATTGGCGAAGACACCCCGACGGACACGGAGCGGATGGTGCAACGGGCGAACCTAAACGGAGAGAGACAAATGAAACTGTTCAAGCTTGCGAAGAAGTTCAACAACGAAGAAGACGGCGCTGTGACCGTTGACTGGGTCGTGCTGACCGCCGCCGTCGTCGGCCTCGGCGTTGCCGCCCTCGCCGCT
>JBNKFC010000034.1:0-4129 GCA_050289105.1 Paracoccaceae bacterium
GCGCGCAGGATCATTTCCATCTGCAATGCGGCGGCTTCGGGCGTGTCGGGTTGGGGCAGGGCACTTGCATTCAGGACCGCGCCGATGCGCCGCGCGACCTCTGCCCCGCAAGCCTGCCTGAGCCCGTCCTTGGAGCCGAAATGATAGGCGATGGAAGCGATATTGGCCCGCGCCTCGGCTGCGATCTCGCGCGTAGAGGTGGCTGCGAAACCCTTTTGGCCGAAGAGCCTCAATCCAGCGGCGATCAGGTCGGCGGCAGTGCCTTCGGGGGCTTTGGGTTCGTTGGTCATGGGGTTTCCGAGCCAGATCAGCTTTTAATTTTAATCAATCGTTTGATTAAACACAAGGTGCCTTTGCGTGATTGCGGTTACCGAGCGGCGGGTGTCGCCCTTTCTGTTCCAGCCAAGCGGTGAAGTTTCGGACGATCTGCAAACCGTCCCGGATGGCGGGGAATTCTGGCACCGGCCTGCCAGACCTAGATTTCTGGCATCCGCCGGCCAGCCGGCCCGGCAACAACAGAAAGGACCATCCCATGCCATTCGGCTTCGTCACCAAAACCATTCATTCCTGGCTCGACTATCCGGTCGCTGCCGCGCTCATGATCCTGCCCGTCGTGCTGGGGCTCGGCGCGAGCAATCCCGCCGCGCTCTGGCTGTCGGTCTTGACCGGCATCGCGGCGCTGATCCTGACAATCTTCACTGATCATCAGACCGGGCTGATCCGGGTGCTGCCCTATCGGGTGCATATGGCGGTCGACCTCGCGGTCGGGCTGACCTTCCTTGCCGCACCGTTCCTGTTCGGCTTCGTCGGCTTGGACGCGGCGTTTTACTGGCTGAACGGGCTGGCGGTCGTCGCGGTGATCGGCCTGCACAAGCCCGAACCGGGTCCGAGCGCGGCATAAGCCGTCAGGACCCGGTTGCGTGTCCCGGGCCGGGTCCGTCCACCGGTCCGGGACGCGTATCAGATATCCTGTTTCGCAAGCCAGTTCACAACGCCCGCGCGGACATTGGTCACGCCCGCGTCGCATTCCGCCTCGATCACCGCGCGCAGTTCGGTGAGGTTCACGCGGCGGATCAGGTGCTTCACCGGGCCGATGGAGGCAGGCCGCATCGACAGTGTACGGAATCCGATGGCGGCAAGGGTCAGTGCCTCGATCGGGCGGCCCGCATCCTCGCCGCAGAACGACAGATCCGTTCGAGTCTCGGCGCAGCGTTCCACGATATGGCAGAGGAAATGCAGGAAGCTCGCGTTCAGCATGTCATAGCGCCGACGGACGGTTTCGTTTTCGCGGTCTGCGGCGAAGAAGAACTGTTTCAGGTCATTGCCGCCGACCGAGATGAAATCGGCCGTCTCGAAAAACTCTTTCGGCGCATAGGCAAGCGACGGGGTTTCCAGCATAGCGCCGACTTCCAGTGCGCCGGGCAGCTTGTGTCCCAGCCGACGCTCGCGCTCCACCTCGTCCTTCAGCATCTGGCGGGCGGTGCGGAACTCCTCATATTCGGCGATGAAGGGGAACATGATCGACAGGGGCCGCCCGTTTGCCGCGCGCAGAAGCGCCTGCACCTGCATCCGCATGATGCCGGGCTTGTCGAGCGCCACGCGGATCGCGCGCCAGCCCATCGCGGGGTTCGGTTCCTCCACCCGCTTCATGTAGGGCAGCACCTTGTCCGACCCGATATCGAGCGTGCGGAAGACGACACGCTTGCCGTGAGCGGCATCGAGAACGCCGGAGTAGATCTGCGCCAGTTCAGCCCGCTTCGGCACATGATTGCGGATGAGGAACTGCAATTCGGTGCGGAACAGGCCGACGCCTTCCGCCCCTGACCCCGTAAGCGAGGGCAGGTCGGCCATCAGCCCCGCATTCATGTGAAGCGAGATCGTGGTGCCGCATTTCGCGGTCGCCGGTTTGTCGCGCAGCGAGGCATAGCGCGACTGCGCCTTGGCCTGCATCGCGATCTTGTCGCGGAAGGCGGCGGCGACGGTTTCCTCGGGCCGGAGATGCACGATGCCCTGATCGCCATCGACAAGGATTGGGTCACCGTTCAGCGCCTCGGTGATGATGCGTTCGGCATGGATCACAAGAGGGATGGCGAGCGCGCGCGCGACGATGGCGGCGTGCGAACCGACAGCCCCTTCCTCCAGCACGATGCCCTTCAGGCGGCGGCCATAGTCCAAAAGCTCTGCCGGGCCGATATTGCGGGCGACAAGGATCGGGTCCTCGGGCATCTCCGCCCCGGTATCGGCGCCTTGCCCGGTCAGGATGCGCAAAAGCCGGTTCGACAGGTCGTCGAGGTCATGCAGCCGGTCGCGCAGATAGGGGTCAGGAACGGTTTCCAGCCGCGCGCGGGCCGCCGATTGTTCCTTTTCCACCGCCGCCTCGGCCGAAAGGCCCGCGGCGATGTCTTCTTCCATCCGCCGCATCCAGCCGCGGGAATTGGCGAACATCCGGTAGGCTTCCAGAACCTGGCTTTGTTCATTGTCCTGCCCGTCGGTCATGGTCAGCATCGCATCGACCGAGATACGCAGCCGGTCGACTGCCTCTTTCAGCCGCTCCAGTTCCGCTGCCGGGTCGTCGGATACGAGGTTGGTGATGACGACGCGGGGTTCGTGCAGCCAGACATGACCCTCGGCCGCGCCTTCCTGACCAGTGCCGCCCCTGTACATCACCGGCTGCTGGTGGAGCGCCGCCAGCGCCTCGCCCTCGCCGACGAAGGCGCCAAGCTCGGTCATCTCGGCCACGACCATGGCGACGACCTCAAGCGCATAGACTTCGTCATCGGAAAAGGCGCGCGCCTCTTTCGACTGGACGACGAGCACGCCGAGTTTTTCACCCAGCCGCTGGATCGGCACGCCGAGGAAGGAGGAAAAGATTTCCTCACCCGTTTCCGGCATGTAACGGAAGCCCTTTTCGGCGGGGGCATTGGCGGTGTTGACCGGAGACGACGTCTTAGCGACACGGCCAACAAGGCCCTCGCCCAGCCGCATCCTGGTCTGGTGCACGGATTCGGGTTTCAGGCCTTCGGTCGCGCAGAGTTCCAGCGTCTCGTCATCGCGGAACAGATAAATCGAACAGACCTCGGTCCGCATCGAATCGGCGATGAGATGGGTGATGCGGTCCAGCCGTTCCTGCCCGGCGCCGGCCTCGGCAAGTGTGTCGCGCAAGCGCCGGAGCAGCTTGCGGCTTTCGCTTTCCGTGCGGTCGGGCATGTTCTCTCCAGGGCGCCCCTAGGCCATTGACCACCTTAGATCATAGCGGATCGCAAAACGAAACACCGAGATGCGGGGCCCGGCGGATCAGGAGAGGGTTCACGACGCGCGGCCCTCGATCAGTTCGGCATTGGCGTTGCGCAGATCGGTCAGGAAATCGATCACCGCGCGGACGCGAGGCGTTCTGTGGACATCGACATGTGTGATCGCAAGAAGGTCGACCGTGCCGATCACCTCAGGCCGGTAGCGCCTGAGTCCGGGATCACTGTCGCCGATGAAGCAGTCGATCAGTGCGACGCCGAGGCCCGCCCGGGCGGCGGTGATCATATGCCCTTCTGTATTGGCCCGCAGGGCGACGCGGCTGCCGGGGAAAAGATGGGCAATATGGTTTGTGAAACCCGCCGTGTCGGGTTCCTGTGGCATAGAGATGATCGGCGGGACAGGTCCGAAGTCACTGTCTTTGGCGCAATAAGTGGCCATGGCGAATGGGCCGACGGTGCGGATGACGGCGTCGGGTTCGGTCGGCCGGGACAGGCGCAGCGCGATATCGGCTTCGCGCCGCGAGAGCCGAAGCGTCTTCACGCCCGACATTACCGTGACGTTCAGAAGCGGATAGCGGGATAGCAGGCGGGGCAAAGCCGGCAGGATGAGTCGGTCGATAAGGCCGTCAAGAGCGGTCAGCCGCACCGGTCCTTCGACGCGGGCGTCGCTACCGCTCAGCCGTGTTTCGAGCGACAGTGCCCGCGCCTCCATCTCCTCGGCCCGGGTGACCGCGATCTCTCCCGCCGCCGTCGGCCGGAAACCGTCGCGCATACGGTCGAAGAGCCGCGTGGAGAGATCGGTTTCGAGCGTCACGATGCGGCGGCCGACGGTTGTCGGGTCGACGCCAAGATCTCGCGACGCCGCCGCTAGAGAACCTGCA
>JBNKFC010000035.1:0-11682 GCA_050289105.1 Paracoccaceae bacterium
CCGAAATTCGCCTGCACGAAGGCACCGAGCGTGTAGTCCTGCCCGCCATAGGTCACGCGGCGCGAGGCGGTGCCGGAACCAGCCTTGAAGCCGAAGCATTTCATCCCGGTGCCGCCGCCGACGCTGCCTTCCTCGATGGCACCCGTCGTGGCGCTTTCGATGGCGGCGAAGACGTGATCCTCGGTCACATGGAAACCGTTGATGTCGTTCAGGAAGCCGTCATAGGTTTCGGCCGCGACCGGGAGCGCGAAATCCTCGTCGAAGCGACCGGCGAAATGGCGGATCGCCCAGCGGATCGTCGCGTCGCGGGTCAGGCCGCAGGAATGGGTGTTGGTGATAGTGATCGGCAGGGCGAACTTGCCCGCCTCGGCGATGTAGTGGACGCCGGTCAGCTCGCCGTTGCCGTTGAGACTGTGGAAACCGGCGAAGACCGGGACCTGCACCTCTTCCACCGGGCGTGGCAGGATCGCGGTGACGCCGGTGCGGATGGGGCCCTTGCCGATCTTCAGCGGCCCCTCGCCTTCGATGATCGTCGCATAGCCGACACCGACGCCCGGAACGTCGGTGATCGCGTTCAGGGGGCCCGCCCGCCCCTCGAACCGAAGCCCGAGCCCGGCGGCGCGGAGTTTGCCCGAGGGCGTGTAATGGGGGTGCGACGGCATGGTGACCTCCGGTGCTGCGATGCGCATGCTTATCGCGGGCGCGGAGGTCGGCGCCAGACGAAACCGGCGCGCCCGTCATACGATCACGTCGATCCGTTCCTGCGCGCCGACGCCGAAGACACGCTTGTAGCGCGCGATCTCGTCCTTCGGCCCCATCGCCTTGTTGGGATTGTCCGAAAGCTTCACCGTCGGCCGGCCGTCGGCCGCGACCGCCTTGCAGACGAGGCTGAACGGGGCCAGCCGGTCACCCTCGACGAGGCCGCGGAAGTCGTTGGTCAGCAGCGTGCCCCAGCCGAAGGACGCCTTGACCCTTCCGGCGAACTTGGCGTGCAGATCCTCGATCTTCTCGACGTCGAGCCCGTCCGAGAAGATCACGAGCTTCTGGCGTGGATCCTCGCCCCGGTCCTTCCACCAGCGGATCGCGGTTTCAGCGCCGACGACCGGGTCGCCGCTGTCGATGCGGATGCCGGTCCATCCCGCCAGCCAGTCGGGCGCGTTCTTCAGGAAGCCTTCCGTGCCGTAGGTGTCGGGCAGGATGATCCGGAGATTGCCGTCATGCTCCTCGTGCCAGTCGGCGAGCACCTTGTAGGGCGCCTCGCGCAGCTCCTCGTCGCTGTCGGCAAGCGCGGAATAGACCATCGGCAGTTCGTGGGCGTTGGTCCCGATCGCCTCGATGTCGCGGCGCATGGCGATGCGGCAGTTGGAGGTGCCGACGAAGGCGTCACCCAGCCCCTCGGCCATCGCCTGAACGCACCAGTCCTGCCATAGGAACGAGTGCCGCCGCCGCGTCCCGAAATCCGCGATCTTCAGGCCCTTGATCACGCGCAACCGTTCGATCTTTTCCCAGAGCCGCGTCATCGCGCGGGCATAGAGCACCTGAAGTTCGAACTTGCCCATGCGCGCGAGCACAGCGCGCGAGCGCAGCTCCATCAGGATGGCGAGCGCGGGGATTTCCCAAAGCATCACCTCGGGCCACTTGCCCTCGAAGGTCAGCTCGTACTGGTCTCCCTTGCGTTCGAGTTGATAGGGCGGCAGGCGCATCGCCTCGAACCATTCCATGAAGGTCGAGGAAAACATTTGCCGCTTGCCGTAGAAGGTATTGCCGCGCAGCCAGGTCGACTCGCCCCGCGACAGCGAGATCGAGCGGACATGGTCTAGCTGTTCCCTGAGCTCTCCCTCATCGATCAGGTCGGCCAACGGGATATGGGTCGAGCGGTTGATCAGGCTGAAGGTGACATTGGTGTCGGGCCGGTTCCTGAGCACCGACTGGCACATCAGGAGCTTGTAGAAATCGGTGTCGATGAGCGACCGGACGATCGGGTCGATCTTGAAGTTGTGGTTGTAGACGCGGGTGGCGATATCGACCATTCAGGCCACCAACCGCACGCCGGCCGCGCGCATCTTGTCCTGCGCGGCGGCGAGGGAGCCGTCGAGGTCGATGGCGCGGCAGGCGCCTTCGAGGACCGTGACGGTGAAGCCGAGCCCTGCCGCGTCGATCGCCGAATAGGCGACACAGAAATCGGTGGCGAGGCCGACAAGGGTCAGCGTGGTGACGCCGCGTGTCTTCAGATAGCCCTCAAGGCCCGTGGGCGTCGTGTGGTCGTTTTCGAAGAAGGCCGAGTAGCTGTCGATGTCGGCGCGGAAGCCCTTGCGTATGATCAGGTCAGCGGGATCGGTGCGCAGGTCCTCGTGAAAGGCCGCGCCGTCGGTGCCCTGCACGCAATGCGTGGGCCAGAGGACCTGCGGCCCGTAAGGCATCTCGGTCAGGCTGAAGGGGGCCGCGCCCGCATGGTTGGCGGCGAAGGAGGCGTGGTCGGCCGGGTGCCAGTCCTGCGTCAGGACCTTGACGGCGAAATCGTCCATCAATGCGTTGATGCGGGGAATGATGGCGTCGCCCTCGGCCACGGCCAGCGCACCGCCCGGGCAGAAATCGTTCTGCACGTCGATGACGATGAGGGCTTCGGTCGTGTCGCGCATGGGGCCTCCGCTCTTGCCTTTCCGATGCGTAAGCAGCGGCGCGGGGCGCGTCGACCGGTGGGTTGACATATTGGTACCTAGGTATCAAGGTGCATACATGAAAAAGATTGAACGGGTACAGACCGGCCTGAGGCTGGAAAAGCGGCTTCTCAAGGTGATGAAGGGGTTGGCCGAGCATCTGGAAATGCCGGTTGCGGAACTTGTCGAAGGCATGGCGTTGCATGCCTTCGAGGGAAAAGCGCCATTCTCGGACGAGACGCTTCAGAAGATCGCGCGGCTGAAAGAGGTCTATGACCTGGATCTGACGGCGGCTGACAGTCACCGCCTGACGGAAAAGACGGCATGACCCCGGCAGATACCCTTGCGGCGCTTGAGGCGGGCAGGTTGGATGCGGCGCGCTTCACCCACCGCGACCATGTTTTGACGGCCTGGGAAATGCTGCGGCAGGAGGAGTTCTTTGCCGCCGCATATCGTTACGCCTCGGCCATCCGGCGGCTGGCTGAAGGGGCCGGTGCACCCGGGAAATTCTCCGCGACGATCACCTTCGCCTTTCTCAGCCTGATCGCGGAGCGCATGGCGGCCTCGCCTGACAATGCCGAGGCATTTCTGGCCGACAATCCCGACCTGCTGATGCCGGATGTTCTGACGCGGCTTTATTCGAAGGATCGACTGGATACCGCATTGGGTCGGCGCGTGGCGCTTCTGCCCGACCGTGCAGTCACCAGGGTTGCGGACGGTGCGGGCCTTTGATATCCGCCCGCCCTTCTCATCATCAAGCAGGCAGAGCCATGTCCCCCGCGATCGGCGTCGATTTCGGCACTTCGAATACCGCCGCCGCGGTCCTCCGCGACGGCGCGGCGCGGATCGTGCCGCTGGAGACGGGGAACGAGACGCTGCCGACGGCGGTCTTCCTCGACTATGCCGCACGGCGCACCGTCTTCGGCAGTGCCGCCGTGCGGGCGATGATCGACGGGCAGGAAGGGCGGTTCATGCGGGCGCTGAAAAGCATCCTCGGCACCCCTCTGGCGCGGGAGAAGCGCCAGTTCCTGAACCGGCGGCTGACGCTTCTGGAGATCGTGACGGAGTTCCTGGGCGAAATCCGGAGCCGTGCCGAAGCGGCCACGGGTGAAGAAATCCGGCGCGTCGTCGCCGGGCGGCCTGTGCGGTTCCACAGCGCAGATCCCGCGCGGAACGCGCAAGCCGAAGTGGATCTGCGCGAATGCTACGCGGCGGCCGGTTTCGACGAGATCCGTTTCGTCAACGAACCCGAGGCGGCCGCTCGCGCCGCCGGGCCGGGACGCGGCATCAGCCTTATCGTCGATATAGGCGGCGGCACCTCGGACTTCACGCTTTTCGAAAGCCGGGCGGGCGCGATGCGTATCCTCGCCAGCCACGGCATTCGCCTCGGCGGCACGGATTTCGACAAGGCGCTGAGCCTTGAGAAGGTGATGCCGCTCTTCGGTCTCGGCGGCGAACTCTGCAACGAGATCGGGCCGGGCCGCCATGATGTTCCCCGCGCGCTCTTCCACGATCTCGCAAGCTGGGAGAAGATCGCCTTCCTCTACGGCCCGGCCACGTTGCGAAGCGTGCAGGCCATGGCCCGGCTGGCGGTAGAGCCGCGGCGGCTGAACCGGCTGGTCCGAGTCATCGAGAACGAGATCGGCCATGACGTCGCCTTCGCGGTCGAGGCGGCGAAGATCGGCGCGAATGGCACGGCCGAGGCCGGAATCGACCTTGCCCTCGTCGAGCCGGGATTGCGTCCGGTTCTGACGGGAACTGAGCTTCTCTCGGCGCTCCACCCCTCGGCGCGGGCGATCCGGGCGGCGATAGACGAGACGCTGGCGATGGCGGGCATCGGCGGAGAGGCGGTCGGGCGCGTGATCTTCGTCGGCGGATCGAGCCTTCTGTCGGTGGTCGAGGCTGAGGTCCGCGCGGCCCTTCCGGGGGCGAAGGCCGAGCGGTCGGATGTCTTCACCGCCGTCGTGCGAGGGCTTGCCCTTTGCACCATCGATGCGGGCTGACTTGCCTGCGGCCGCCCCGCCCCGTATCACGGCGCCCATGTTCACCGTCGCGGCACTCTACAAATTCACCGCCTTTCCGGACCCGGCCGCCCTGCGCCCGGGCTTGCTGGCGGCATGCGAGGCGGCGGGTGTGAAGGGGACGCTCTTGCTCGCGCGCGAGGGGATCAACGGCACCATCGCCGGAACCCGCGCCGGCATCGACACGGTGCTGTCGCATATCCGCGCGCTGCCGGGCTGCGACGATCTCGACTGGAAGGAAAGCCCGGCGAAGGAGATGCCGTTCGGGCGCATGAAGGTGCGGCTGAAGCGCGAGATCGTGACGATGGGCGAGCCGGAGGTCGATCCGACCCTCGGCACCGGGCGTTATGTCGATCCGGCGGAGTGGAATGCGCTGATCGCCGCCGAGGATGTCGTGGTGATCGACACCCGGAACGACTACGAGGTCGCCATCGGCACGTTCGAGGGCGCGGTCGATCCCGGCACGAAGAGCTTTCGCGAGTTCCCCGCCTGGTGGCGCGAGAATGCCGGGCGCTTCGGCAACAAGCGCGTGGCGATGTTCTGCACCGGCGGGATCCGCTGCGAGAAATCGACGAACTTCCTCATCAGGGAAGGCGTGGAAGAGGTCTATCACCTCAAGGGCGGCATTCTGAAATACCTCGAAGAGGTCCCGGCGGACGAGAGCAAGTGGCAGGGCGCCTGTTTCGTCTTCGACCAGCGGGTCGGTGTCGAGCATGGGTTGAGGGAGAGCGGGCATGTGATGTGCCATGCCTGCCGCCGGCCGGTGGCGCCGGACGACCTGACCGACCCTCGCTACGAAGAGGGTGTTTCCTGCCCGGCCTGCGCGCAGGAATATTCCGACGCCGACCGCGCACGGTTCCGGGAGAGACAGCGGCAGGTCGAACTGGCCGACGCGCGGGGCGGTCAGCACCTCGGCCAGCAGGCGCGGTCGCGGTGATCAGCGCGCACGCCGATCTTCTTGCTAGAGCCCCAGCCTTTCGAACAGCCTGACGAAGCGGCGGGGGCCGACCTCGGACCAGTCATAGGACAAGGACGCGGCGCGGGCGGCTGCGCCCCAGTGGCGGCGCAGCTCCGCGGATGCCGCGAAGTCGGCAAGGCGTGCGCGAAGGGCCTCGATATCAGTCGGGTCAACGATACTGATCGCCCCGGTTTCGGCCCCGATGCGGCCTGCGCCGGGTTCCGATGCGATGACCGGGAGGCCGTGAGACGCCGCCTCGTAGGTCGCGATCGGGTCGCCCTCTTCCAGGGACGGCAGGACCATGACGTCGGCGTCCGCGAGTTCCGCCGCGACGTCGCGGGTGAAGCCGCGACAGGACACGGTGTCGGCGTCGAGTACGTCCGCGAAGCAGGCGCGGATCGCCGGCTCGACCTCGCCCACGAGGTGCAGGCGGGCGCCCTCGGGAGGGTTCCGCCAGGCCTCGAGCAGAACATGGGCACCCTTTCGCACGCAGACCGTGCCAACGAAGACGAAGGTCACGGGCGCGCCGTCTTCCCTGTCGCGGCGGGGCGGCGGCGACGTCGGCACCCAGGTGCCGTAGCTTGCCGGGATGATCCGGTCGACGAGACCCGTGCCCGCGAAGGCGCGTTCCGTCGCCGGGCTGGGCGCGAAGATGGCGGTGCACAGGCTCTGGCGGCGGTTCTGTTCGGCGATGCGCGCCTCCGTGATACCATGTGCAGGAGGAAGACCAAGGCCCGCATAGGCGGCGTCGAGGATCGGCTTTGCCGCCTCCATCCGCGTGTTCACGGATTCCGCGACGATCGGCACATTGCGCGCAGCAAGGCGTTCGTAAATGTCGAGCGGCACGGATGGCCAGAGATAGGCAATGTCGCCCGGATGGATGGCGTCGAGGTAGCGACGATGCAACGCCGACACCGCGAAGGGGCGCCACACCGCGAACGGCAGGCGGGTCAGGACGGAGGGCGCCGCCGTGTGCACGGGAACGCCTGCCGGCACCTCCCCTTCGATCCCTGACGTGAAGAAATCGGCGCGGATGCCGACCGCCGCCGATGCGGTGAGGATCGAGCGGCAGGTCATGCCGACGCCCACGGACGTGGCGATGCTGGTCATCAGTGTCCGGAGTGCCGGCCGGGATTGCTGTCTGTCGGACAAGTGCGGCTCAATCCGGCTGCAGATCGGCACAGAACGGGAGGTCGGCGATCATGGTTAGGGGTTTCCAACACTGGCTCATCGACCTCTAGCGCCGCGGCAAGCGGATGGAAAGCGACGACGGCACCTCCGCCGATCTGGTGGATCCATTCCGGGGCCGATCGACGATCCATGGCGCTATTGTCGTCGATCCCGGACCGGTTGGAGCGATCGCTCTGTCGTCAAGCCGCCGGCGCACCGGACGTCAAGACTGCCTGCGAGCGAGAGCTTGCTTTTCCCTCCGGCGCAACGGGTCACGCAGGACCTTCGTTCGCCTTCGCGGCTGGACAGCAGGTCAACGACGTCGCTTCGGGTCGGGTTTCGACGCTTCGTGCGCAGACGGAAAACGCGTGTAGATGGGTTCCTGCCGGGGTGAGTCCACCGGTTCACTGCCGCGTTCACTGCCGCGCGCATGCGGCAGCGGCGACTCGGTGTCTGGCACGCTCGATGGACGGGGCCGCGAAAGGGCAGGAGGTGCCGCGAACTCGCGCGAGAGAACGGGGCCGGCGTTGCGGGATCGGGCGCTGCCTTCCGGTCCGGTTGTGGTGATCGCTTCCGCCGACCCCTCGTCCGTTGCCGAAGCGATCCAAAGGCCGGAGGCGAGGAGGAAGAACACGTAAGAATAGACCGCGGTCCAGATATGCACGGTGACCAGGGTGAAGCTCAAGCCAAGGAACATGATCATCCAGCCAAGTCGCAAATTGGACTGCACGGTCCCGGGGGTCAGCTTGCGCCGGCCGACCCGGAAGATTGCATCCGCATAGCCCAGCGCGATCAGCAGGAATCCGGGAATGCCGTAGCGCACCGCCATAACAAGCCAGAAATTGTCCATGCTGCCACTGCGCATGTACGACGGTCTGATCCAGTTCCGCAGACCCAGGCCGAAGATGGGATTGTTCCAGACGTTGATCATGCCCCATTCGAAGATGATGCTGCGGTAGTAAGCAGTATGCGCCGAAAAGGTCGCATAGCTCATCAGGACCTTGATCGGCGTCCTGTTCGACAGGATATCGACGAAGACATACATGAACACGAAGAGGCCCAAGAGCATGAGCCAGCGCTTCTGCACATTGCGGAAGATGTAATCCCAGGCGATCAGTCCGATCTGCAGAACCGCCGCGAGGAGCGCTCCGCTGGAAAGTGAGAGAAAGACGCCGAGGCAGATGGCCGAAATAGAAAGAAACCTTGATCCGTTGGTCGCGACATTCCGCAATCCGACATAGGTGAGCGCCAGGGCCGACGAACAGAATAGCCCGTAGTGAATGGGGTGGGCGAAGAAGACCTGCACCCGGTTCAATCCCATCCGCTTCTCGATATTGACCTGATAAACAGTTGTCAGGCCAGGGATTTTCTCAATCAGATGGGGGATGATCGCGACGCCGTTGTAGGCTTCGATGATCGCGAACGGCAGCGATATGAGCACCAGAAGGAGGATCGCGCGGACCAGGGCGATCAGGTCCGACGCGGATCTGATATAGGTGCGGCCGATGACGTAGCCGCCGATGAACTCCACGGCCACGGATCCCGCATTCTGCACAGCGAGGTCGGGGTTGTTCACCGCGACGGCCAGAGATGCCCAGAGGATGTGGAGAAAGAACAGGAAGTCCACCGGGTACAGTTTGCCGGAGCCACCCGTGAACAGCCGAACCGACAGCGGGACGACCATGACGAGCAACAGGATCCGCAGACCTGTCAATGCCACGGTCCCTGCGTTGAACCCGACCGGCACGACAATTGTGATAAGATACAGCCACACGATCGGATGGAGCCGGCCAACGCGTTTCGTCACGGAAGCGGCCGTCAGGCGGCCCGCTCCGGACATCAGTGTGGTTCCTGCTGAAATTTCTGAGGGCAAGAGGCTCCGAGCTCCAACCGATGTCTGCGCCCAGCCGTATAATGCAGATGGCAGGGTGAGGCGAGCGTCAACTGGCGGGTTGCCCGCGAGGGTAGACCCATCCGGGCAACACTGGCAACCCAGACACGCCACTGTTGACGATCGGGCGCCTCGCGCGTTTTCCACGGCGCCCTGCGGCACGGCTTTCGGCAAGGGTGGCGGCAAGACCTTGATCGGGGAACTCAATCGCAGCTAAAGGTGGCATGCCTCTGCGCCGAAGCGCCGGGCCGCCTTTGATGCGAACGAGTTCGCCCTGCAACAGCGACGAGTACAGCGAATGTCTGTTTCCGAACCGAACCGTGGCGGGCAGTTCAAGAAAGCCCGCAAGCGCGGCCTGAACCGGCTCGGCGGGATCAGGAACCTCCTCGTCACCATCAAGCGGCACTGGTACCGGCGGGTCTGGGGGATGGACATCCACCCGACGGCGCAATTCTCGCTGTCGACGAAGTTCGACCGGACGTTTCCGATCGGGGTCCATGTCGGGCCGTACAGCTACATCGCTTTCGACGCGCGGATCCTGACGCATGACCGGACCCGCGGTCTCTACCTGCACACGCGGGTCGGCGCGAACTGCTTCATCGGCGGATGCAGCCTGATCCTGCCAGGGGTCGAGATCGGCGACAACTGCGTCGTCGGCGCAGGCTCGGTCGTGACGAAGTCGGTGCCGCCCCGCTCCATCGTCGCGGGAAACCCGGCGAAAGTGATCCGGTCGGACATCGAGGTCGGCGAATATGGCCGGTTCCTCGACGCCGACGCCACCGAAAGCGCGCTGGCCGAACAGGGACTGACCTAGGCCGTGCTGCGGGGTGCGGCGCTTGCGGGCCTTCTCTTCCTGACCGGATTGGTCGCTGCGGTCTTCTGGCAAGCTCCGCCGCCTTCGGCCATCCGCGACCGCGTCGCGCCAGTTGCCGCCACCGAGCCAGACCAGATTTTCCTCACGGTGTTCGGCAGCAGCCTTTCCAAGCGCGCAATCTGGCCGCGCCAGCTCAGGCTGCAATGGTGCGGACGCGGAGTGGCGGCGATTGAAATCTGGGCCGAGGCCGGCGCCGGGTCAGACGAAGGGCTGGCCATCGTCGAGGGGCACCGCACCAAGCGACGCGACGTCGCCATCCTCGAATACGCCATCAACGACGCCGACCTCATCGACGGCGTGTCGCGTGCCACGAGCAAGGACAACCATCGCAAGATGATCGCCACGCTTAGGGAACGCTATCCCGGGATCGTCATCATCCTTATGGCGACAAACCCGGTCACGGGCCTCCAGCGGCTGAAAAGGCCGAAACTGATGGCCTACTACGACGACTACGCGGCGCTGGCAGAAGAGCTGGACGTGAGCTTCTTCGACGGGACCGCGCGCTGGCGTCAGGCCGATCCGGGCCCGGAAGCATTGCCGGATGGTCTGCATCCCGATCCCGCAACCGAGGCGGAGATATACGCGGTACCGCTGCGGGAGATGATCGTGCGCGCGCTGCGGCGCACCTGCCGGGACTAGGCCGCACCTGGGCGGACGGCGACGAAACCGCCCATTCCTGAACCGTCCCTTCCCCGACCGCACGCCCCGGCCGCGCCGGAAGCAACGCCCCCGCACCCGGTGGTATTCCCTGTGGGCAATTTGCCGGCACGGGCGTGGACGGGATTTCCGCCGCTGCGGCGGGGGAAATCGATTCCGTGGCGGCACAAGCCACCGGACGAGCGCCGCCCGCAATTCCGGTGCAGATCGGTCGGACAGGTGGCGCCGTCCCGCAAGACGGGAACACGCCATGATTTCGCTTTCTGCCCTCACCCTCAATCTGAAGCCGGCCGGCACCGCCGGCCCCGGCCCGCAACCGGGAACGGTATCGCTGACCGCGTTCAGCCGCGACCGGACGATCTTTGACAGCGGCGCGGGGTTCGGTCTGGCCGCCGCGGACATCCCGCTCTCCGGGACCGGCACGGCTGGAGAGGTCGTTCAGGCGCGGGCGGTATCGCTCGACGACGGTGGCGCGACCACAACCGCTTGGACGGATGTCGCCACGATCGATGGCGCGGGAAGCTGGGCGGGCACGATGACCACGCCGCGGAGCGCCTCATGGTTCCGTTCGGAGGTGCGGCTGAAGGCGCAGCCGGGCGTGACGGCGCAGGGTGCCAACCGCTTCGGTGTCGGTCACGTCATCGCGATCTGGGGACAGTCGGAGCCCGACCGCATCCTGTCGGCCTTCTACGACAACACGAGCCCGCCGCCGGTGAGCGATTCCGAGGCGGTGCAGATCTTCGGCGGCGCGTCAGGAACGCCCACTCGCCATTTCATCACCAGTGCCCAGCCCTTGACCGCAGCGGCTGCCGCGATGGCCGCGACGCTGATCGCCGAACGGCCGGGCGAGAAATTCGCGCTGGTCTTCCAGACCGTGCCCGGCACCGATCCCCGCGCGCTCGTCAACGACAGCGATCCGTCGCGGAGCTGGGCGGCCGACAAGGCGCTGCACGATTTCGTCACCGCCGACGGCCAGCATGTCGGTCTCGCCGCCATGTCGTGGTTTGCCGCCCCCGGCAGTCTCGGGGCGAGCTACGGAGAGGCGCTGTTTCCGCTCTTTTCCGGCAAGACGACGACCGGCGCATCCGTCACGTTCCCGGCGACGATCGGCTATGGTTCCGGCCAGAGCTATCACGCCGATCACTGGTTCGGTGAGCTTTACGACTATGCGAAGACCCGCTGGGTGCCCTACGGCCCGCATCGGTTCGACATCGACGCGGATATGCGCGATGCGACACACTACGTCGGTGGCGGACAGCAGGCGAACCTCGTGAACAAGGAGCTCGCCCGGGAAAGCTGGCGCGCGATGCTGACGCATCCGGACGCGACGATGTTCCTGCCGCTGGGGATTGAGCCGGTCACATATGTCAACGGGTTCGACGACGGCGCGGGCGGCTGGACCGACATTCCGCATCCGGCGGGCAATACGCCGGACGGCGCGCAGCTGTTCGCGC
>JBNKFC010000036.1:0-19785 GCA_050289105.1 Paracoccaceae bacterium
CGGCGTGCGAACGCCGGGTCCAATTGGTTTGTACTGGCGCATTGGCATCCTCGGTAGATGCCCGCGTTACTGCATTCTCGCCCACTACTTCGCAATTGCAGAGAACTTCTGCTTTCCGCCCTAATTCCTGCGGGTATTGCAGGCACGGAAAAGTGGGCGACTGCTCCTCCAAGTCGGCCAGCAAGTCGAGCGAGGACTCCACGGATGAGGTCTCCGCGTTGCCTGCCTTCTCAACTCTGCGAAATCATCTCGTCGATCAGGTAGCCGCCAATTCATATTGGAACATTCTGGCGGCGCTGTTTGGCACCGGGTGGCAGTCAGTTGAGAATATCCGGCGAATTGGGAGGCGAACACAAACAACTTGATCGGAACGGTCGCGAGCCACATATTTGGGCTCACATTAATTGACGGGCACAAGATATGGCGTCGTGTAGCGGCTTTCTTCGCAAAGCGCCCACGGCGCGGCTCAGGAAGTTCCTTGAATGCGGTGGCGTGCCTGCACCCGATGACTTCGATTGGAACAGCGAAGGGCGCGGGATGAAGTATGTGCGCTCGATTGACGGCCTCCTGAGTTGCCTTCCCGACCAGTTGCAAGACGACTTGAAAACAGAGCTGGACCTGTTTGCGAGCACTCGGCCCGCACGCCGTTCGCCTCGGCTCGCTCGTCACGCGGCAAAGACCTGCACCTCCATTGCGGAAATCGTGGCGACATCCCAGAACCTCGGCCATGCGGACGCCCTGACTACCTTGCGCAGCTACGGCCAAATCAGCCGCGAACGGCAGCGTGAACTCATCACGGGCGAGTCAGGGGATGATGTACTGGAGGATTGACGTGAAGGGTGGAACCAGCGCGGAATGTGGGGATACCTCCGATCTTTTGGGAATTATATCTTATTAATCAAGAAATTATGATTGTTACGTGGCGGAAGCGGTGGGATTCGAACCCACGGAACCTTTCGGTTCGCTGGTTTTCAAGACCAGTGCCTTAAACCACTCGGCCACGCTTCCATCATGAGTTTTCGAGACGCGTGCAACCGAACGCCCTGCCACTCTTCCGGTATCGGTTTCGAGATCGGCCGCCATCGGCCGCTCTTCCAATTCTCCGTAGAACTCGGCCTTAGCCCGGCTCACGCGATTCTGAAAGGTCGGACCGGGCCGAAATCCGCGCGAAGGATCGGCTGGCCTTTTCTTGCCGCTGCCGAACCGCTACACTCACGCCAAGCGCGGCAAAGGCGCGTCATATCGGGCACAAGGGTCGGCTCGGTCCCCGTCAGGGTTCCACCGGTCCTTTCTTTCTGGGCAGGTCAAGCGGGACAGAGCGTCCGCGCGAAATTCGGGGGCGAGGATGATGAGGCAGGGGAAGACGCGGCTGGGCGTGGCGTTGGCAGCCGCTCTGGCGCTGACGGGGTGCGAAGAAGGCAAAGCTCCGTTTGCAGCGACCGGAGCAGGCGGCGCGGTGTCCGCTTCGGGTTCGCCCGTTTCGGTCGAGCGTGATGTCGAATCTCCGGACGTCTTCAACCTCACCGGTGAAGGTCTTTGGGACGGGCGTCCGTCGCTGGGCGGTGTCTGGGTAGCGCATACCAGCGTGACCGAGCCCGAGCGCGTGATCATCCGCAATCCCAAGAACGGCAAGTCGGTGATCGGAGCGCTCTTCCGCCGCGAGCGGGACAATCCGGGACCGAGCCTGCAGGTGTCTTCCGATGCGGCCGACGCGCTCGGTCTGCTCGCCGGACAGCCGGCGGAGCTGAGCGTCGTGGCGCTCCGGCGCGAGGAAAAGCCGGTGCCGGCCGACGCCGACATTGCGGCGGAGGAGGCCGTTGCCGAAGCAACGCCACAGGCGACTGACGCCGCTCCGGCCGAAACCATGGCCGCCGACGCCGGTCTCGCGGGGGCAGCGCCCGCCGTGGCCGAAACCGCAGCGGCCGAGCCTGCTCCTGCGCCGAAGTCGGGCGGCCTTTTCGGCTTCCTTCGCAAGAAGCCGAAGGCCGATCCCGTGGTGACCGCACCGGTCACGAGCGGCGCGGCCGTAGGGACGATCGAGCAGACGACCCTCGATCCCGTCGCGGCCTCGGCCGCCGCCGCAATCGACCGGGCCGAGGGTGTCACGACCGCCCCGGCGCCCACTGCTGCCCCTGCTGCGGCGCAGGTCGCGACGCTGAAGCGCGCCTATGTCCAGATCGGCATCTTCAGCGTCGAAGCGAATGCGGAACGCGCTGCGAGCCAGATGAAGGCGGCGGGCATGACCGCGACCGTCAAGTCCGACCAGAGCCAGGGCAAGACCTTTTGGCGCGTGATCGTCGGTCCGGCGGCAAGCGTCGCCGAGCGTGATGCTCTCGCCGCCCGCGTGAAGGGCATCGGCTATCCCGATGCCTATCCCGTGTCCAACTAAGCAAGGAGCCTTCGCGACCCCATGATCCGCCTCGCCGCCATTCTCCTGATCAGCCTGCTCGCCGTGCTGCCGGCCCGCGCTTTCGAGACGCTGGCCCGGGCCGCCTGGGTCTACGACATGACGACCGGGACCGTGCTTCTGGACAAGAACGCCGATGAGCCGTTGCCCCCGGCATCGATGTCGAAGCTGATGACCATCGATCTTCTTTTCGAAGCGCTGAAGGACGGCAGGGTGCGGCTCGACGACACATTCGCGGTCTCGTCGCGGGCGACGGCGATGGGCGGGTCGACGATGTTTCTCAACGAGACCGACAAGCCCACCGTCGAGGAACTGATCAAGGGCATCATCGTGAATTCCGGCAACGATGCCTGTGTCGTGGTCGCCGAGGGCCTCGCCGGCAGCGAGGAGGAATTCGCCAAGAAGCTGAACGAGCGCGCCCGCGCGCTTGGCATGATGCAGTCGACCTTCGCCAATGCCTCGGGCTGGCCGCATCCCAACCAGCGGATGAGCATGCATGACCTGGGCATCCTCGCGGTGCGGCTGATCTCGGAATTCCCGGAATACTACGGCTATTTCTCGCTTTCCGAGTTCGAGCACGACGGCCGTGCGCCGGACAACCGTTTCAACCGCAATCCGCTTCTGGCGATGGGGATCGGCGCGGACGGGTTGAAGACAGGCCACACCGAAGAGGCCGGCTTCGGCCTTGTCGGCTCGGCCGTGCAGAACGGCCGGCGGATCGTCTTCGTGGTCAGCGGTCTCAAGGACGCCAAGGAACGCGCGGAAGAGTCGCAGCGACTGGCGACCTGGGCCTTTCGCGAATTCGTCCAGAAGACGGTCGCCACGAAGGGGACGCGGATCACCGAGGCCGATGTCTGGCTTGGTGGGTCCTCGCGCGTCGGCCTCGTCGTCGGTGAGGATCTGTCGGTCCTCGTGCCATCGCTCGTGCAGGACAAGCTCCACGCCGAGGTGAGTTATACCGGCCCGATAGAGGCGCCGATCGAGGAAGGCCAGAAGCTTGCCGAGATGGTCCTCGACGTGCCCGGCATCCCGCCCGTGACGGTCCCGCTGGTGGCCGAGAAGGCCGTGCCGAAGGGCGGCTTTTCGACCCGGATCCGGACCGCGTTCGGCATTCTGGCCAAGCGGGTGATGGCCGAGGTCGGAAGCTGACCGGGGCGATGTTCATTTCCTTTGAAGGGATCGACGGGTCCGGCAAGTCCACCCAGGCGCGCCTGCTTGCCGAGCGCTTGCGCGATCACGGCCACGAAGTCGTGCTGACGCGAGAGCCGGGCGGCAGTCCGGGGGCCGAGGAAATCCGGCGCCTGGTTCTGGAAGGCGATCCGGACCGCTGGTCGGCGGAAACGGAAATCCTCCTGTTCACTGCCGCGCGCCGCGATCATCTGGAACGCACGATCGAACCCGCGTTGAAGGCCGGAAAGATCGTAATCTCGGACCGCTTCGCCGATTCCACACGGATGTATCAGGGTCTTTCGCGCGGCAATCTGCGTGCCACGGTCGACAAGCTCCATGCGCTGATGATCGGGCGCGATCCGGACCTGACCTTCATCATCGACATGGACCCCGATATCGGCCACGCGCGCGCCAAGGGCAGAAACGGGCATGAGGAACGCTTCGAGGATTTCGGCGTCGATCTGCAGCACCGGATGCGCGACGGCTTTCTTGCGCTGGCCGCCGAATTTCCCGAACGCTGCCGGGTTGTCGACGGCAACCGACCGGCTGGGACCGTCGCGGCCGAAATCGCTGCCATCGCCGAAAGTGCGCTGGGATGAGCGACGAGGTGCATCCTGAACCTGACCGGGTCGAGGGGGCGCCGCACCCACGCGACACGGCTCGTCTGATCGGGCAGGGGGCTGCAGAGGCGGCATTCCTAGATGCCTACGGGTCTGGACGCTTGCACCATGCCTGGCTTCTGACCGGCCCTTTGGGCGTCGGAAAGGCGACGTTGGCCTGGCGGATCGCCCGGTTCCTGCTCGCGACGCCGGAGGACGCGGGCGCCGGTCTTTTCGACGACACGCCGGTTGCACCTACGACACTCGACATCTCTGCCGACGATCCTGTTGCCCGTCGCATTCACGCCGGGTCTGAGCCGCGCCTCTACATCCTCCGCCGTGCCTGGGATGAGGACAAGAAGCGACTGAAGACGGTCATCACCGTCGACGAAGTGCGGCGGATGAAGAATTTCCTCCATATGTCCGCGGCCGATGGTGGCCGCCGCGCCGTTATCGTCGACCCCGCCGACGAGATGAACACGGCCGCTGCCAACGCGCTCCTGAAGATGCTGGAAGAACCGCCCCATGGCGTAACCTTCCTTTTGATCAGCCACCAGCCGTCTCGGCTTCTTCCGACGATTCGCTCTCGCTGCCGAGAACTGCGGCTCTCGACGCTCGCGCCCGATGAGTTGGCGGAGGCGATGCGGGCGGCGGGGGTCGAGCCTGACGACGGCGCGGCCTTGGCCGTGCTTGCGGGCGGCTCGGTGGGCGAGGCGATCCGGCTCGCCAATCTCGGCGGGCTGGACACCTATGCCGCCGTCGTGTCGCTCTTCTCGACCTTGCCGCGCCTCGACCGGCCGCAAGCACTGAAACTTGCCGAGAGTGCCGCGCAGCGCGGGGCGGAGGAGAAGCTCGACCTGCTCCTGACCCTCATGGACCTCTTCCTGGCCCGGCTTGCCCGAACCGGCGCACTCGGCGCGACCGGCCCTGAGGCGGCCCCGGGGGAGGCGGCCCTGCTCGCCCGATTGGCCCCGAACGCCGAAGCCGGGCGGCATTGGGCGGCGCTGCATCAAAGTCTCGGCGCCCGGGCAAGGCACGGCCGGTCTGTGAACCTCGATCCTGCCGCGCTCATGCTCGACATGGTGCTAAAGATCGACGAGGCGGCAGGCGGGCTGGCGGCGCCGGCGGTCTGACCCCTCAGCCGGGTTGGCGCTCACTCGCGAACTTCGGGACCTAAGGTTGCAGACGCCAGCAATGCGATTTTCATCCGCCGGAAAACGCGCTAAAGGCAGGCCATGACGACCGTTCCGATGATCACCGACAGCCATTGCCATCTCGACTTTCCCGACTTCGCCGGGGAGCTTCCCGAGATCTTGGCCCGAGCCCGAGCCGCAGGCGTCCACCGCATGGTGACGATCTGCACCCGGCTGGAAAATGAACCGCTTGTCCGGGCGCTCGCCGACGCAAATGACGGCGTCTTCTACGCCGCCGGTATCCATCCGATGCGCGCTGCGGAAGATCCGCCCGTTTCCGTTGAGACCCTCGTCGCACTGGCTCAGCATCGGAAATTCGTCGGCATTGGCGAGACCGGGCTCGACTACCACTACACCGCCGACAGTGCCGACGTGCAGAAGTCCTCGCTCCGCACCCACATTGCGGCGGCGCGGGAAACCGGCTTGCCGCTCATCATCCATGCCCGTGCGGCCGATGAAGACATGGCGCGGATCCTGACCGAAGAACACCGCGCCGGCGCCTATTCTTGCGTCATGCACTGTTACTCCTCGGGGCCGGAGCTCGCGCGCGTGGCGCTCGATCTCGGCTTCTACCTTTCGATGTCCGGCATCGCCGCATTTCCAAAAAGCCAGGATCTGCGCGACATCTTCGCAAGCGCGCCGGTCGATCGCATCCTCGTGGAGACCGACGCGCCCTATCTCGCCCCGCCGCCGCATCGGGGGCGGCGCAACGAGCCAGCCTACACCGTTCATACGGCAAAGGTCGGGGCGGAGGTCTTCGGCCTGTCATATGAAGACTTCGCTGCCCAGACCGAGGCGAATTTCGACCGGCTCTTCACCAAGGCGGCACGCGCCGCGAAGGCGGCGTGACATGGCGCGGATGCGGTTCACCATCCTCGGCTGCGGCTCTTCGGGCGGGGTGCCGCGGATCGGCGGCCTCTGGGGAGAATGTGACCCGGAGAACTCCAAGAACCGCCGTACGCGTTGCTCGCTTCTCGTCGAGCGCATCGACACCGGCGGCGCGACCCGCGTCCTGATCGATACTTCGCCCGACATGCGCTACCAGCTTCTGCGCGAGGAGGTCACCTCGCTTGACGCCGTGCTCTACACCCATTCGCATTCGGACCATGTCAACGGCCTCGACGACCTGCGCCAGATCGTGTTCCTGACCAGACGGCGAGTGCCGGTCTGGGCCGATGGCGCCACCCAGCACGAGCTGATGGCGCGTTTCGCCTACGTCTTCGTTCAGCCGGAAGGGTCCTCTTACCCGCCGATCTGCGACCTGCACACGATCAAGGGACCGGTCCTGATCGACGGTGCCGGCGGAGAGATCGAACTGGATCCTTTCGAAGTCGATCACGGCGATATCGACGCGCTCGGATTCCGCATCGGCGGGCTTGCCTATCTTCCCGATGTCCTGAAAATTCCCGAGCCGGTTTGGGAAAGCCACCTGAAGGGGCTCGATTGCTGGATCGTCGATGCGCTTCGCCGCACGCCGCATCCGACCCATGCCCATCTCGCCCTGGCGCTCGAATGGATCGCGCGGGCGCGGCCCAGGCGCGGAGTGCTGACCAACATGCACATCGACATCGACCACGCCACGGTCGAGGCCGAGACCCCGGACCATGTCAGCGCCGCCTATGACGGGATGGTGCTGGAATACGAGGTCTGAGCGCTTGGACCTGCCGATTGAGGCCCTGCTCGACGTCACCCTGCCGGTCTTCCTGGTCATCGGTTTCGGATATGTCGCAGTCTGGCTGAAGCTCTTTCCCGATAGTGGCGTCGACGGGTTGATGAGGTTCACCCAGAACTTCGCGATCCCCTGCCTGCTGTTTCGTGCGATCTCCGGGCTCGATCTCGGCCAGACGTTTCAATGGCCGCTGCTTCTGTCGTTCTACACGGGCGCCACGGCCGGGTTCCTCGCCGGGCTTTTCGGCGCGCGGTTCCTTTTCGGCCGGCCCTGGCCCGATGCCGTGGCGATCGGATTTTGCTGCCTCTTCTCCAACTCCGTTCTTCTCGGCCTGCCGATCACCGAGCGCGCCTATGGTGCCGGGGCGCTGGCGGCGAACTATGCCATCATCGCGGTCCATTCGCCGTTCTGCTACGCAGTCGGCATCACGGTGATGGAAGTGGTGCGCCATTCCGGACGCGGAATGCTCGCCACCGCCCGCGCTGTGCTGACCGCGATGTTCCGGAACGCGCTCGTCATCGGTATCGCGCTGGGCTTCATCGTCAACCTGACCGGCACGACGCCGCCAGCGGTCGTCACGGGGGCCGTGGACATGATGGTGCGCGCCGCACTCCCCGCTGCCCTCTTCGGGCTCGGCGGGGTGTTGGTGCGCTACCGGCCCGAGGGGGATATGCTGACGGTGCTTTTCGTCTGCGCGGTCTCTCTCATCCTGCACCCGGCGATCACATGGGGCATGGGCCAGACGCTCGGGCTCGGTTCGGCGCCGTTCCGTTCGGCGGTGTTGACAGCGTCCATGGCCCCCGGAGTGAACACCTACATCTTCGCCAATATGTACGGCGTGGCGAAGCGGGTCGCCGCCACTGCTGTTCTGATGGCGACGGCGCTGTCGGTCTTGACGGTGTCGGTCTGGCTGAGCTTGCTAGGGTGAAGCGCCCTCTGAGGTGGGTTCAAAGCCACCTTACCTAGAAATCCCGCCCTCGTAAGGTGGGTTCAAACCCACCTTACCCGGCCTCAGCTCGGGCTCATTCCGCGCAGGCGCTCGGAACGCCGGCGCAGGATCTCGACCGTGGTCAGGAGCACGATGGAGAAGGCGACCAGGATCGCCGCGACGGCGAGGATCGTCGGAGAGATCTGCTCGCGCAGACCCGTGAACATCTGCCACGGCAGCGTCTTCTGCCCCGCCGAACCGACGAAGAGCACGACGACCACCTCGTCGAACGAGGTAATGAAGGCGAAGAGCGCGCCGGAGATCACGCCGGGCAGGATGAGCGGCATCTGCACCTTGAAGAAGGTCCGGACCGGCCCCGCCCCCATATTCGCCGCTGCCCGCGTCAGCGACCGGTCGAAGCCGACGAGCGTTGCGGTCACCGTGATGATCACGAAGGGAATGCCAAGTGCGGCATGCGCGAGGATGACGCCAAGATAGGTGCCCTGAAGACCGATCCGCGAATAGAAGAAATACATTCCCGCTGCCGAGATGATCAGCGGCACGATCATCGGCGAAATCAGGATCGCCATGATCGCGCGGCGGAACGGCACGTGGGATTGCGACAGGCCGATGGCGGCCAGGGTGCCGAAACTGACGGACAGGATCGTCGCGGCGGGCGCGATCTTGATCGAGTTCCAGAGCGCCCCCTGCCAGTCGGCGTTCGTGAAGAAATCGCGGTAGTGCTTCAGCGAATACCCTTCGGGGTCGAGGGCGAGCATCTCGGGCGTGAAGGTGAAGAAGTCCTCGGCGTTGAACGACAGTGGCAAGACCACCACGATGGGCGCGATGAGGAAGAAGAAGATCAGCCCGCAGATGAACTTGAAGGCATTGTGCCAAAGAACGTCGCCCGCCGTCGCATAGACCGGGACGGAGGCACGATAGTCGCCCGAGGAAAGCCAGTATGCGAACCAGCTGAGTATGAAACCCATAAGGACGCCGGCGATGACACCTGACACTCCGGCGACCACCAACCCGGCGGCTCCGATCAGGACTGCCGCGCCGATCCGTCCCATCCGGCGGTTGGGAACGAATTCTGCCAGTACATAGCCGAGTACCACGGAGATGAGAGCGCCGATGATGACGCCCTCCAAGGTGGCGCCATGGGCCGTCCCCGCAACGTAACCAGCCATCGCGCCCACAATCGCCATGATCGGCAGGGTGAAGCCCATCAGGCTCGGGGTCGGGATTTCCGCGCGTGCGATGCTCATGTGCCTTACCCCAGCTTCACGTTATCGATGCCGACGATCTTGTCGTAGACGTAGTAGAGCAGCAGCACGACGCCGAGCAGGATCGCGCCGAGTGCGGCCGCCAGTCCCCAGTTCAGAGAGGACGAAATGTGATAGGCGATCCGGTTCGAGATGAACACGCCTTGCGTGCCACCGACGATCTCGGGCGTGATGTAGTAGCCGATGGCGAGGATGAAGACGAGGATCGAGCCCGCGCCGATGCCGGGCACCGACTGCGGGAAATAGACCCGCCAGAACGCCGTCCAATTGGTCGCGCCAAGGGACTTGGCCGCGCGCAGGTACGACGGCGGAATGGTTTTCATCACCGAATAGAGCGGCAGGATCATGAAGGGCAGAAGAATATGCGTCATCGCGGTGATCGTGCCGAACTGGTTGTTGATCAGGATCAGCCGGTTGCCGTCATCGACGAGCCTCAGCCAGACCAGCACGTCGTTGATCACGCCCTGTTGTTGCAGCAGCACCTTCCAGGCCGAGGTTCGCACCAGAAGCGAGGTCCAGAAGGGCAGGAGGACGAGGATCATTAGGAGGTTCGCGGTGGATGAGCGAAGGTTGGCCAGAAGCCAGGCGACCGGATAGCCGAGTACGAGGCAGGAGAACGTGATCAGCAGCGACATCCACATGGTGCGGATGAAGAGCTTGATGTAGATCCGCTGGTCGTCCGGACGCATGCGGGCGCCTTCAGGACCCTTCTCCATGTCGATCGCATTGAGGAAGTAGCCGTTCGTATAGGCGGGCGAATAGGTCTTGAGTGTCCGCCAGACCGGGAAATCGCCCCAGCCGCTGTCCACCTCGATGAACTTTTCCTTGAACGGCCCGTCCGTGGCGAGATCCCACTTCGTCACGTCTCGCCCCGTCTTGCGGAACAGCGACGAGACGCCGGTGAGTTCGTAATTAAGCCGCGATCCGAGCCGCGTATGCGTTCGCTCCTTGACCGCAACCTGAAGATCGGCGGCGAGGGCCGCGAAGACCGGTTCATCGGGCAGTTCGCGCAGCGCTGGATCCCAGTCGGCCAACGCCTTGACCGTCAGGGGCAGCGTTTCGCTCACCACCTGGTTCTCGACCGAACGGAACAGCATGTCGGCGATCGGTGCGATGAAGGTCAAGAGAATGAAGATCAGCAGGGGCGCGATCAGCGCCAGCGCCCTCAACTTCTGCCGCCTCAGCGCGCGGGCGAGGCTTTTCTTGAGGGGCGTGCCGTCGGCGGCCAGCATCGGGCCAACTTGGGTCGTGTCGCTCATCTCTCCCCCGTGTGGTCTAGGTCTTCAAAGTCACAAACGAATGAATGGGGTGGGCAGGGCCCGAAGGCCCCGCCCGTTAGCTCAATTCGCGCTTATTGCGCCAGCCAAGCCTGGAATTTCGCGTCGATGTCGTCGCGATAGTCAGCCCAGAACTCGTAGTTGTAGAGGAACGTGTTCTTGGCGTTGTTCGGATCCGTCGGCATGTGCGGCGCCATGTCGATGCCGAGCTCAGCATGCTTGCCGACGAACGGCGCCGACGACTTGCGGGCCGGACCGTAGGAAATGTACTTTGCCTGATCCGCCAGACGCTGGGTGTCGGTGGCGAAGTAGATGTAGTCGAGGGCGCGCTTCTGGCGCTCTTCGCTCAGGCCGGCCGGGATGATCCAGCCGTCGATGTCGTAGACCTGCGCGTCCCAGAGCATGGCGACCGGCTGGTGCTGCTCTTCGATGACCGAGAACAGGCGGCCGTTATAGGTCGAACCCATCACGACTTCGCCGTCGGCGAGAAGCTGCGGCGTGTCGGCGCCGGCCGACCACCAGACAACGCTGTCCTTGATCGTGTCGAGCTTGGCGAGCGCTTGGGCCTGACCTTCCTCGGTCGCGAGCACGTCGTAGACCTGATCCTTGGCGACGCCGTCGCAGAGCAGTGCCCATTCCATGTTGTTGATCGGGCGCTTTTCGAGCGCGCGCTTGCCGGGATATTTCTGCAAGTCGAAGACGTCGCAGACCGAGGTCGGCGGCGTATCGCCGACCATGTCGGTCCGGTAGCCGAAGGTCGTCGAGTAGACGATCTGCGGGATGAAGCAGGACGAGACCATCAGGTCGCCGAAATCTTCGCGCGCCGAGGTGCCGTCCGGCGCCGGGGCAAGCTGCGTGTCGGGATCGATTTCGAGAGCGAGGCCCTCGTCGCAGAGACGGATGGCGTCCGACGCGACGACGTCGACCACGTCCCAGGTCACGTTGCCGGCTTCTTCCATGGCGCGAAGCTTGGCCACGGCCTCGTTCGAGCTTTCGTCATTGATGATATTGATCTCCGGATGCGCGGCCATGTAGGGCTCGTGGTAAGCCTTCTGCTGCGAATTCGAATAGGCGCCGCCCCAGGACACGATCGTCATGTCCTCGGCCGAAACAGCGCCGGCCGCAAGGGCCAGGGCGCTGGTGGCGAGAAGTGTCTTCGTGAACTTCATTTCAGTCTCCCAGTTAGTTTCCCGATATTGATGGACCGGCTTTGCCGCTTCGGGATCAGCACAGAGCCGGAGATATACAGGTGCCCTTACGCGTCGAGCGCGCGGCAATCCTGAGGCAACCAGCCGATCTCGATCTGCTGGCCAGGCGTGAGCCGCACCTGATCCGGTGCATTGCGGGTCTTGACGATGAACTCGTCGTTGCCCGCGACCCGCAGCCGGGTGCGGAAGATGTCGCCCATGTAAATGAACTCGAGCACTTCGGCCTTGAGAGTATGGGCGCCGGGCTGAAGCCGCGACTTGTTGAACTCCACCCGTTCCGGCCGGATCGATACGCGCGTGCGTTCGCCAGGTTTCGACACGTTCACGGGTTTGCAGTCGATCAGTTCGCCATCGTCGAGCTCGACCACGGCGACATCGCCCTTGATCTCTTTCACGGTGCCGAGAAGGGTGTTGTTCTCGCCGATAAACTGCGCGACGAAGCTGTTTTCCGGCTCTTCGTAGAGCTTGGCAGGTGGTGCAAGCTGCTGGATCCGGCCATCGTCGAAGACGGCGATATTGTCGGACATCGTAAGCGCCTCGGTCTGGTCGTGCGTGACGTAGACCGTGGTGATGCCGAGATTGTGCGCCAGCCGGGTGATCTCGAACTGCATGTGTTCGCGCAGCTGCTTGTCGAGCGCGCCCAGCGGTTCGTCCATCAGCACAAGCTCCGGTTCGAACACGAGGGCGCGGGCCAGTGCGATTCGTTGCTGTTGGCCACCAGACAACTGGGCCGGGCGGCGGCCACCGAAGGCCCCCATCTGAACCATGTCGAGCGCCCGCTTGACCTTGGCCTCGCGGTCCGACTTGCCCATCTTCCGAACTTCCAGCGGGAAGGCCAGGTTCTCGGCCACCGTCATATGCGGAAACAGCGCGTAGTTCTGGAACACCATCCCGATTCCGCGCTTGTGCGGTGGGATGTTGTTGATCGGCTGCCCGGCGAGCGTGATGTCGCCATGCGTCGCCGTTTCGAACCCAGCGAGCATCATCAGGCAAGTTGTCTTGCCCGACCCGGACGGGCCAAGCATGGTCAGGAATTCGCCTTTCGCAATTGAAAGGTTCAGATCCTTAACGACCAGCGTTTCTCCGTCATAGCTCTTCTGAACGTGCTTAAACTCGACGAATGCGGCGTTGCCGCCGGCTCTGGCATCGGTCAAATTCGGGCTCCCCGTCGGTTTTTTGTGAGTCTTCTTTACCCGTCCCAAAACTAAAACGGAACCGATCCACGATTGCAAGCCGTTGTTTCGGACAGGTGCCGGATTAACGTTTTCGTTCGCGGAAGGGGTGCAATTTGTCCTCTTGGCGACGTAATCCGACTACGAAGCGACAAATTCTTTCGCAGCAGCCCGGATTCCGGCCGCAATGATCGTCAGCCGCCGGTCATGTAGGGCATGAGGACCACCTCGGAGTCCGGCCCGATCTCGGTGAACCAGGCTTCACGGAAGATCACCCCGTCGAGCGACAGCGAAACGCCGCGCTTTATCTGCGGTTCAAGCCCCGGATAGGTTTCGGCGAGACGGTCAAGAAGCTCCTTGAACGTCTTCGCCTCTACCTCGACCTCGGTCTGGCCGTCCGCAGCCTGCCGAAGCGAGCCCCAGAGCCGGACCTTGACCATATCAGCCCGCCAGCGCCTTCAGGACACGCGGCGGCGACATCGGCAGTTCCGCAAGTCGGATGCCCGCGGACCGCGACACCGCATTCGAAAGCGCCGCGAGGGGCGGCACGATCCCGGTCTCGCCTACGCCGCGCACGCCGTAGGGATGGCCGGGATTCGGGATTTCGAGGATTACCGTGTCGATCATCGGCAGGTCGGAGGCGACCGGTACGCGATAGTCGAGGAAACCCGGGTTCTGCAGCCGCCCGTCCTTGCCGTAGATGTATTCCTCGTTCAGCGCCCAGCCGATGCCCTGCACCGCGCCACCCTGCATCTGGCCCTCGACGTAGGAGGGATGCACGGCCTTGCCGGCGTCCTGGAAGACCGTATAGCGCAGCACCTTGGTCGCCCCGGTTTCCCTGTCGACCTCGACATCGACGATGTGAACGCCGAACGACACGCCCGCGCCATCCGCGTTGACCTCGAAGTGGCCCGCGATCGGACCGCCGGTTTCGAACGACACCGCCGCGATTTCGGCCAGCGTCATCGGCGGGAATTTCCCCGCGTTGGGGCCGGCGGGTACTGCCGCGCCGTCTTTCCATTCGACGGCGTCCGCATCGATGCCCCAGATCTTCGCCGCCCGCGCGCACATCTTCTGGATCGCGTCCCGCGCCGCCTTGATCGTCGCAAGGCCGACCGCGAAGGTCACGCGGCTGCCGTCGGTCACGTCGTTGTAGCCGAGCGAGGAGGTGTCGGCGACGATCGTGCGGACACGGTCATAGGGAATACCCAGTTCCTCGGCGGCCATCAGGCTGATCGAGGCGCGGGAGCCGCCGATGTCAGGGTTGCCCTCGGTCACGCCGACGGTGCCGTCGGTGTTCACGTTGAGGCTGACGCAGCTGTTGCCGCCGAAGTTGAACCAGAACCCGCAGGACAGGCCGCGACCTTGGCCCTCCTTCAGAGGGGCAGAGTAGTGCGGATGTTTCTTCGCCGCTTCCAGCGTCGCCGTCAGGCCGATATCGGGGAAGGTCGGCCCGTAGGACGACTTCGTCCCTTTCTTCGCGGCGTTCTTCAGCCGCACGTCGATGGGATCGAGCCCGAAGTGCTGGCAAAGTTCGTCGATGACGCTTTCGACCGCATAGATGGATTGCGGTGCGCCCGGCGCGCGGTAGGCCGCCTCTTTCGGGCGGTTCGTAAGGATGTTCCAGCCGTAGGTGCGGACGTTTTCAAGATCATAGGCCGCAAAGGCCGCCTGCGCACCCATGTCCACTGTCCCGCAGGGATAGGCCCCGCCCGAGTAGCGCAGATGCGCCTCGGCGCCGGTGATGCGGCCGTCCTTCGTCATGCCGATCTTGACGTCCATCGACGAAGACACCGTTGGCCCCGTCGCCTTGAACACCTCGTCGCGGGTCATCACGATCTTGACCGGCCGCCCCGCCTTGCGCGAGAGGGCGAGCGCCACCGGCTCGATGAACACCGTCGTCTTGCCGCCGAATCCGCCGCCGATTTCCGAGGCGGTGACGCGAAGCTGGCTCGCCTCCATGCCCATGATCGCCGCGCAAAGGGTGCGAACGAAGAACTGACCTTGCGTGCAGCACCAGAGATCGGCCTTGCCGTCCGTGCTGACCGAGGCGAGGCAGGCATGCGGCTCGATATAGCCCTGATGGGTTGCCGCCGTGCGGAAGCTGCGCTCGATGATCTTGTCAGCCTTCGCGAAACCGGCGGCCGGATCGCCATGACCGAACTCACAGTGGCTGGTGACATTCTCGGACATGCCGGCGGGCACGTTTTCGAGGGTCCGGCCCGCCTGCACGACCGGTGCGCCGGGTTTCAGCGCCTCTTCCACGTCGGTGACGTGGGGAAGGACCTCATACTCCACCTTGATCAGCTTCAGCGCGGCCTTTGCCGTCGCTGCGTCGGTCGCAGCCACGGCGGCGACGGCATGGCCGTCATAAAGCGCCTTGCCGCGCGCTAGGCAGTTGTCCTGCACGTCGCGCGTGAAGTCGTCCTCCGGGACCGACAGATCGGCCGAGGTGATGACGGCCTTGACGCCCGGCAACGCCTCGGCGGCCGAGGTGTCGATCGACTTGATCTTCGCATGGGCATGGGGCGAGCGCAGGATGCGGCCTGTCAGCATGCCCGGTGCTGTCGCGTCCGCGCCATACATCGCGCGGCCGGTGACCTTGTCCACGCCGTCCGGGCGGCGGACCCGCGTGCCGACCTGCTTGAACTCACGCTTCTGATATTCGTCCAAGGACATCTCAGGCCCCCCTCATCTCGGCTGCGGCCGCCTGAACGGCGCGGATGATCTTGTCGTAGCCGGTGCAGCGGCAAAGATTGCCGGCCAGCCAGTAGCGAACTTCCTCGTCCGTCGGGTCCGGGTTCTTCTCCAGCAGCGACTTGGCGGCGACGAGGATGCCCGGCGTGCAGACGCCGCACTGAAGCGCCGCGTGATCGATGAAGTGGCGCTGGAGGGGATGAAGGTCATCGCCGTCGGCCATGCCCTCGATGGTGCTGATCTCGGCCCCCTCGGCCTCGGCCCCAAGGACGAGACAGGAGCATACGAGGCGGCCGTTCAACGTGACGGAACAGGCGCCGCAATCGCCGGTGCCGCAGCCTTCCTTGGCGCCGGTGAGTGACAGGCGGTTGCGCAGTACGTCGAGCAGCGTCTCGTCCGGACCGCAGAGGAATTCATAGGAATCGCCGTTGATCGTCGTGGAAACGGGAATGGACTTCATTTCGAACCTCCGGCGCGGGCATAGGCGATAAGGGCCGCACGCTTGGCCAGGGTGCCGGCCGTGCGCGTGCGGAATTCGACCGTGCCACGCTTGTCGTCGATGGGTTTGCAGACCGCCTCGCAGGCCTTCGCCATCTTCGCGAGCGTGTCGTCGTCAAGCTTCGAACCGATCAGGGCCTTCCCCGCAGCGTCGGCGACGACCACCGTGGGGGCCACGGCGCCGAGTGCGACGCGGGCGGCCTTGACGGTGCCGTCGGCGTTCAGTTCGAGCGATACGGCGGCCGACGCGACGGCGATGTCCATCTCGGTCCTCGGGATGAAGCGCAGATAGGCGTCCGAAGCGCGGTCGGGCCGGGAGGGCAGGAAGATCGAGGTGATGATCTCGCCCTTCTTCAGCGTGGTCTTGCCGGGGCCCGCGGGTATGTCGGCAACCGGGCAGTCGCGTTCGCCGTCGGGGCCAGCGATCCGGGCGACCGCGTTCGCGGCGACAAGACCGGGAACGGCATCGGCGGCGGGCGAGCCGTTGCAGAGATTGCCCGCCATCGTGCAGCGGCCCTGGACCTGTGTAGAGCCGATCAGGTTCGCGCCCTCCACGACGCCGGGCCAGAGCGCGACGACGCCCTCATGCTCGCCCAGCGCGGCGTTCGGAACCGCGGCACCGATGCGGAAGCCGCCCTTTTCCGCGGTGATGTCGCCGATTCCGGCGATCTTCTTGATGTCTACGATCAGGTCAGGCTCGACCATTCCCGATTTCAGCTGGACGAGAACGTCGGTCCCGCCGGCCAAAATCCGGGTTACCCCGGCTTCGGCCGCGAGCATCCCGGCGGCCTCCTTCGCGGTTTTTGCAGCTACGTATCGCATGTGTCGCATCATCCTCCGGGCCGTCGTTGCGGCGCTGTTCCACCCTGGTGCGTGGTGCCGCGGGTCGGTTTCGAGCCATCACAATACCCATCCCGCCGGAAAGGGGAAGGGCACGGCTGCGTCAAATATCCTTCATCAGACGCAACCCGTCGTAGATCGCCGCATGGGTGTTCCGCGCGCTGACGGCATCGCCGATGCGGAACAACTGGAATCGCCCTCCCGGATTCGTGCGGAGCTCTTGCGGCCGCCCGTCGATCAACGCGGCATGATCCACCTCGCCCCGGTTTACCGACTGCTCCTTGAGGTCGAAGTAGAGGTCCGCATTGGGCAGCGTGCCGCCGTTGATGACGATCTGGTCATAGTCCTTTTCGCGGGTGAAGAGCGAATAGTCGGTGCCGATCGTCGCACGCAAAAGGTTCCCGGCCCGCGCCACGCCCTTGAGAATCCAAGTGACAGTAAAGGTCACGTCTTTTTCCTGCAGACTCCGCATATAGGGAACAAGGTTCATCGCCATCACATCGGGCGAAAAGCTGCGGTCGCGGGTCATGATCTCGACCTTGGCACCCGAGGCCGCGATCACGTCGGCGGCCTGCAGGGCAGCGTGGTCGCCGGCCTCGTCATAGATCAGGACGTTCTGGCCGGGTTTCACATCGCCGGTCAGGATATCCCACGACGACACCGTCAGGTCATTGCCAAACTTGAGGATATCCTTGTACGGCAAGCCCCCTGTCGCCACGATGACGATATCGGGGTCGAGCGCGGTAACATCCGCGGCGTCGGCATACGTGTTGAATCGGAATTCCACGTCCCGCGCCGCGCATTGCGCCATGCGCCAGTCCGTGATGCCGATCATCTCGGACCGCCGCTTGGTCTGCGCGGTCAGCCGAACCTGCCCGCCCGGTTGATCGGCGGCCTCGAACACCGTCACGCGGTGACCGCGCTCGGCGGCAACTCGTGCAGCTTCAAGGCCCCCCGGTCCCGCGCCGACGATCACCACGCGCTTTGATGTCGCGGCGGCTGGGATCACATGTGGCATGGTCAACTCGCGGCCCGTTGCCGGGTTGTGGACACAGAGCGCCTCGCCCGCGCCGTATATGCGGTCGAGGCAATAGGTGGCCCCGACGCAGGGGCGAATGTCGTCCTCGCGCCCCTCGCGGATCTTCTGCACCAGATGCGGGTCGGCAAGATGCGCGCGGGTCATGCCGACCATGTCCAGTTGCCCAGTCTTCACTGCATAGCGCGCGGTCGCCACATCGGGGATGCGGGCTGCGTGAAAAGTCGGCATGCCCACCTCGGCCCGAACGCGCCCTGCAAGATCCAGATGCGGGGCGGACCGCATGCCCTGCACAGGGATCATGTCGGTCATCGCCGGGTCGGTGTGGATGCGGCCCCGGTTGATATTGAGGTAGTCAGCGACGCCTTGGGCCTTGAACATATGCCCCATCTCGACCCCGACATCGTCGGTGATGCCGCCCTCTTCGGCCTCGTCCGGCGCATAGCGGACGCCGATCACGAACTGGTCACCCACCCTTTCGCGGATCGCCGCCAGCACGTCGAGTGTCAGTCGCATCCGGGTTTGCAGCGTCGCGCCGCCGTAGGGCCCGTCAAGGAAGTTGGTCAGCGGCGACTGGAACTGATCGAGAAGGTGACCGTGGGCGAGGATTTCTACTCCATCCAGTCCGGCCGCCTTCATCCGCTCGGCCCCGTCGGCAAAGTCCTTGATGATGCGGGGAATATCCCAGTCCTCGGCCAGTTTCGGGAAACGCCGGTGCGCGGGTTCCCGTTCGGGCGTGGAACTGACCGAAGGCAGCCACGCGCCCTTGTCCCAGCCCGTCCGGCGGCCAAGATGCGTCAGTTGGATCATCACTGCCGCGCCGTGATCATGGCATTCATCGGCAAGCTTCTTCATCCAACCCACCACCTCGTCCTTCCAGACGAGCACGTTGTTGAACACAGGCGGACTGTCGCGGCTCACGGATGCGGACCCGGCGGTCATCGTCATCGCCACGCCGCCCTTCGCGCGTTCGACATGGTAGGCACGGTAACGGTCCTTCGGCATACCCTCTTCGGGATAGGCGGGTTCATGACTGGTCGTCATGATCCGGTTCTTCAGGGTCAGGTGCTTGAGCCGGTAGGGCTGCAAGAGCGGATCGTTCGAGGCCATGGTTCCCTCCGAGGGCTGTGCGGGTTCGGGCCGCCCGCTCTGATCCAGTTCTAGGACACCGGCGGCCCGGCGAGCTGGACCATAATCGACATCGGGACGTTGCCGCAGCGACACCGGTGGGCCGGCGTCGCGTCATGCCCCTGTAACATGAAGCACCTAGCAATGGCCGTGTTATCATTCTGTCTACACCATGAGGCTGCCATGACCTTTCGTGCGACACTTTTCACCGCGACCATCCTGTCCGGCCTGCCTGTTCTCGGCCATGCCGAACCGCTGACCTTCTCGCCCGTTCCCTTTGCGGGCAGCGATGACGCGAAACGCGCGATCATCACATCCGAAAGCGTAACGATCAACGGCCAGTCCACGCCGATCGGCTATCACGTCCTTGCCCGGAGCGGCGACGAGATCGGCGGCGTGAAGTTTTCCCGCCTGACCGACATCAACGGCACGCCGGTGCTGGCGCCGGACGGCAATGAGTTCGGCTCAACTGACGCCGATTTCACGTCGCTCTTGCCGCGCGGCAACCGGCTGTTCTCGGTCACGCATTTTGAGTCGCGGCCGGGGGCTATGTATGTCTCCGAACTCACTCAGGATGCGGAAGGCAATCTCAGCTACGCCTCGACCAAGCCCATCGACTTTTCCGGCGTCGGCGGGCTCTGGGTTCCCTGCGCCGGGTCGGTGACGCCCTGGAGCAC
>JBNKFC010000037.1:0-3440 GCA_050289105.1 Paracoccaceae bacterium
GAGATAGAAAACCTCGGACCGCAGGGCCGCCATGATCGCCGGATCGTCTAACTTCGCATCATGGGTCAGCGTCACCACCGCCGTCCGCTGGTCGAGCCCGACCGCCGCCATCGCCTCGTCAGGCCAGTCATGGCTGATCACTTCGCCCGGAAACCGCGTGTCCGACCCGAACGCCTCGCGCGGGTCGATCAGGACGGGATCGTAACCGCAGGCGCGTGCCATCGGCAAAAGCGCCTGTGCGATATGGACCGCGCCTACCACGATCATACGCAGGGGCGGGTTGTGGATATGAACGAACGCATCGCCCTCGACGCCCGACTTGTCGGCCCGGAACCTTTCGGCAAAGGCCCCCTCACGCGGCTCCAACCGCCGCGCCGAGCCGTCCAGATGAACGACATAGGCAACCGGCAGCCGCCCGGCCCGTGCCATAACGATATCGGACAGCATCTCTTCGGGAAGGACTGAACCGACCGGCTCCACCAGAACCCGTATCTGACCGCCACAGGCGAGGCCCACCGCGAAGGCGTCATCGTCGCTGACACCGAAGGTCAGAACGCGGGACTTGCCGTCGGCCAAAGTCGCCCCGGCTTCTTCCACCACCGCGCCCTCGACACAGCCGCCCGAGACCGAACCCATCATCTCGCCCGCGCCGGAGACGGCCAGTTGCGACCCAACCGGGCGCGGTGCCGAACCCCAGGTCTCTATCACCGTGGCCAGCACAGCCCCCCGCCCGGCGCGATGCCAGTCGAGCGCGATTTCGGGGATACTATCGTGTTCGGCGCGGTCCATGGCCTTTCCTCCCGGCCGCACTATGGCCTCGCGCCCCGCGCCCCGCCAGTGGCAAATCTCCGCATCCCCCCTTCTTCTTGGCACAAATACTCCCGCCGGAGGCACCTGAGCCCCCTTTAGCAAGAAAGGGGGCGAGGCAGGGAAATGGCCCCGGAACGGGGCCGCAATCAGATCACACCGCGCGCCGGATGCGAAGCTGGAAGCAATTGTTGCGGGCCGACCTCACATCAACAAAGGCTATACCCGGGCTGGACAGAAGCTCGGTCGCATAAGACGCGATCTCTCCGTTCGCCACGACCCTCCCCGTTCCGTATACAATCCGATAGTCAGCCGAATAGCCTTTCAGAAGAAAATAAGGACTGCCGGGAAGGATCGCCGGAACGCCCTCGCCTTCAAACGCAATGCAATCCTCTGCACACAGAAAGATCGGCCCGCATTCGGCATAGGGCTGTAATTCGGGAAAAGGCCGATGGGCGAGGATCAGGTATTCGGCACCCGCGGGCACATGGTTCAGGCAATGCCGACAAGGCGTACCATGCCCTTCCGAGATCGCACCACGCTCGGCGGGCTGACCGTTTGCGTCGGGACCGCCCGCACGCAGGGCGTGCACGAGATCGTTGTCCATCGGCTCGTATTTCAGTTTCATCGGGACCTCCGTTTCAGACGTCCCGCTGAAAATGGGCCGCGCAGGACATCCCGCGCGACCCGAAGCTTGCGCATTGCGCTGTGATCAGTTCGCCGCCTGCTGCAGAAGGTCGGTGATCCGCCGCACGCTCGCCCGCCGGTTGGCGCGCTCGGCATCTTGCGTCTCAATCTTCAGGAACTGTTCGCCATAACCCTGCACCACCATGTTTTCCGGCGGCACTGCGAAATATTCCGTCAGGGCCAACGCCACCGATTCCGCGCGCCGGTCCGACAAGGCGAGGTTGTAGGCAGCCGAGCCTACCGCATCGGTATGGCCTTCGATCAGGAAGACCTCGCGCGGATCCTCGGCGGTATAGGACTGGATCAGCCGGCCGAGACGGGCGAGCGATTTTGCCTGATCGGGCCGAATCGCGGCAGAGCCCGTCTCGAAGGTGATGGCATCCAGATCGATCACCGGCACCAGCGCCCGGACCTCGGCGATGTCGCGCACCTGCGCGAGCGAGAAGCGCCGGTCGAGGGCCGCCTGCCGCGCAAGGGCCGCACGCAGGGCATCCTCATCGGCGTCGGAGGTAAAGACCGGCTGAGGGGCAGGCGGAGGCAGTTCCGAAACCACCACTGGCGCCACCATGGCGGTGTCGTCGATCAGGAGTGTCTCGGTCCCGTCGACGGCCACATGGGCGCGCCTCAGCACGCGGTATTCAGCATCGCGGATTGTCACGATCTTCGAGCCATCCGAGCGCGTGACCGTTGTCCGGGTGGAGCCGTCGTTGAAGGTCTCGGTGCGAACGGTCGATCCCGGCTGACGCAGAAGCGCGTTGTCATCCTTGATGATCTGATAGGAACCGTCCTCGCGCGTCACGACGACCCGGTCGCCCGAATTCAGTTCCACCTTGCGGTTGTTCGACAGAAGCGCGCCGACCGCAACGGCACCGAGGCCAAGGAGAATGGCTTTCTCACCCTTGGACAGGCCGCCATCATCCTTCTTTGCCGTGGCAGCGGGCGCTGCGGCGGCCTCGTTGACCTTGTTGGCGAAATCCTCGTCCGAGGATCGTGCGGTTTCCTCCGTCACCACTTCCTCGGTCACGGTCGCCTCGGCCTCAGCCTCCTTGGTGATCTCAGTCGCGGCGGCCACGGGTGCCTCGCCCGAAGCTGCATCAGGCTGGACCGGCAGGTCAGGAACAACCTCGGGTTCCGCCGTCGTCTCTTCGGCAACGGCGGTTTCTTCCGATGTTGGCTGCTCGGCGGCCTCCTCGACGCCCGTCTCGTTGGCGGCGTCCGCTTCAACGGCCGGTTCCCCGGTGGCGTCGCCGGATTGGGCCGCCAAAGCTTCGGCGAGGGCCGCTTCTTCCGCCGTCGCCTCGTTGGCCGCACCTTCAGCGGTGTCAACCGCCTCCTCGACCGCCGTTTGCTCCGTCGCACCGGCTTCGGCGGCAAGCGCCTCGGCAAGTGCTGCTTCGTCGGCAGCAGCATCACCGCCCGCATCGGCCGGTGCGGATTCTGTCACGACCTCTTCGGTCGGGGTTTCCTCGGCAGGAGCGACCTCTTCCGCGGGGGCGACCTCGTCAACGACAGCTTCCGCCGCGGCCTCTTCGGTCGCTCCGGGTTCGGCTTCGGTGGCCTCAGCCGGTTCTGTCTCTGGTGCCGCTTCCGGCACAGCCGCTGCCGCGGCTAAGGCGGCCCTCTCTGCTTCAGCCCCGGCTCGCATCGTGGCCAGAACATCGACCATGTCCGGCTTCACTCCCGCGGCGACGCCCTCGGCGCAGGGCATTTCCGCACCATCGGCACAGATCATCGCCTCGCGCGGAACGGCAAATATGCCCGCACAGGGCAGTTCCGACCCATCCTCGCAGATCATATCCGCCGAGGGCAGTTCCGGCACACCGGTCATGCAGGGGACATCGCTGCCATCGGCGCACATGAATTGCGGCACGGATGTTTCCTGCGCCCTCACCGGCAGCGGCAGGGCAAGCGAAACGCTGGTAATCAGCGCGGTCGTCGTATTCCAG
>JBNKFC010000038.1:0-12134 GCA_050289105.1 Paracoccaceae bacterium
TCCCGGTGAGGTCTTGGGGCTTTTGGGAGAGAACGGCGCCGGCAAATCGACGCTGATGAACGTGCTGTCGGGTCTTTACGCTTCGGATGCGGGCGAAATCCTGATCAACGGCCAGCCGATGCGCTTCGCGGGCCCCGGAGATGCGATCCGTGCCGGCATTGGTATGGTCCACCAGCACTTCATGCTGGTCCCGGTTTTCACCGTCGCTGAAAACGTGATCCTTGGGGTCGAACCGACGGGTCCCCTCGATCATCTCGATCTCGACCGCGCCCGCGCCGAGGTTCGCGAGATCAACGAGAAATACGGGCTTGAGGTCGATCCCGACGCGCGGATCGAAACCCTTCCCGTTGGCATTCAGCAGCGGGTGGAAATCATCAAGGTCCTGTTCCGCTCCGCCGACTGCCTGATCCTCGACGAACCAACGGCCGTCCTGACCCCGCAGGAAGTGACGGAGTTCTTCGAAATCATCAAATCGCTGCGCGACGCCGGCAAGGCTCTCGTCTTCATCACGCACAAGCTCGGCGAGATCCTTGAGATTGCCGACCGGATCAGCGTGCTCCGCGATGGCGAGATCGTCGGAGAGGGCGACCCGAGGACTTCGACCGAGGCGGAACTGGCCGAAATGATGGTCGGCCGCCCGGTCAGCTTCGATCTGGATAAATCCCCGGTTTCGCCCGGACCGGTCCGGCTTGATGTCAGGAACCTCACCGTCCTGCACGACAACGACGAGGTGGCGGTCGACGACCTCAGCCTCACCGTCAGAAGCGGAGAGATCGTCGGCATCGCCGGCGTGCAGGGCAACGGCCAGTCGGCATTGGTCGAGGCGCTGGTGGGATTGCGCAAGATCTCCGCCGGAACGGTGACCTTCGACGGCCGCGACATCACCACGGCCTCGGCGCGGGCCTGTCATCGGATGGGCATCGCCCACATCCCCGAAGACCGCCAAAAGAGCGGCATCATCGGCGCCTTCACGGTGGCCGAGAACATGGTGCTCGACAGCTACTATGGGCCGCCATACGCGAAAGGGATGCGAATGGACTGGCCGCGGGTTCAGCGTGACGCGGCGGAATTCTCGGTCGATTTCGACGTGCGCACGCCGTCGGTCTTCGCTGCCGCCGGGCACCTTTCGGGCGGCAATCAGCAAAAGCTCGTCGTCGCCCGCGAACTGTCGCGCGACACACTTCTGGTAATCGCCGCGCAGCCGACGCGCGGGCTCGACGTCGGCTCGGTCCAGTACATCCACCGCCGGCTGATCGCGGCACGGGATGAGGGCGACGGAGTGTTGATCGTCTCATCGGAGCTGGACGAAATCCTCGCGTTAGCCGACCGGGTGCTGGTGATGTTCAAGGGCCGCATCGTCGCCGAATTCGATGCGAGCGCTGGGCCCGTCGAAAAAGGCCGCGTCGGGCTCGCCATGGCGGGGAGAGCGGCATGAGCAACCCAAAGCAGAACCACGCGGCGCTGGTCGATGCGCTTTTGAAGCGCGCGGCGCCGGGTCGCGCTGAGTTCGAGGATCTGTTCGTCGTCCCGGTCTTCGCCGTCGTCATGGCCCTGATCCTCGGCGCGCTGACGATGCTGGCCACGGACGTCAGCCTCGCCACGGTTGGCCGGTCCTATCTGGCGCTTCTGGAAGGATCGCTGGGCTCCCTGGGCGCGTTGTCCGAAACGCTGACGGCAGCGACACCGCTGATCCTTTCGGGCCTCGGCCTCGCACTCGGCTTTCGCGCGGGGATGTTCAACATCGGCGCCGAGGGGCAGATCCTGATCGGCGGCATGGCGGCGGTGATCGTCGGCTTTTCCTTCCCCGGCTTGCCGTGGTCGATCCACCTGCCGCTCGCCATGCTGGGCGGCATCGTAGCCGGCGGGTTCTACGCCGGGATCGCCGGAGTGCTGCGGGCCACGACCGGCGCGCATGAGGTGATCTCCACAATCATGCTCAACCTGATCTCCTACCGGCTCGTCGATTATCTTCTGCGCCAGCCCTGGATCCAGAAGGCCGGCCGCGCCGATCCGATCTCGGAATCCGTGCTGCCCAGCGCCGAGCTGCCCCGCCTCCTGACATGGATCGACCCGAACCTCCGCGTCCATGCCGGCATCTTCGTCGCCATCGCGGCGGTCATCCTGATTTGGTGGGTGCTCTTCCGCACCCGGCTCGGCTTCGAGTTCCGGGCGAGCGGCGAAAGCCCCGACGCCGCACGCTACGCGGGCATCCGCGCCGGTCTGATCATCGTGTCGGTCATGGCCTTCGCCGGCGCCCTATCGGGCCTTGCCGGGGCGAACCAGACGCTCGGCGTCCTTGGCCGTGCCACGCCGGGCTTTTCGGCCGGGATCGGTTTCAACGCGATTTCGGTCGCGCTTCTCGGCCGGTCTCATCCGATCGGCGTCCTCTTTGCCGGGCTCCTTTTCGGCGCGCTCGAAGCCGGCGGTCGGCAGATGCAGGTCGACGCCGGGGTTTCGATCGACCTCATCGCGATCATCCAGGCGCTGATCATCGTGTTCATCGCGGCCCCGCTCCTGGTCCGGGCAATCTTCCCCTGGGGCTTCCGCCGCGCCCCGGCAGCGAAGGAGTGACCCCGAATGGCCCTTCTCGCCAACCATGTCCCCGAAGCTGCCGCCCGCGTGGACACCGCGCGGCAACGGCAGGCGCGGATTACCGGCGCGATCCTCATCGCCTTCGCGGCGCTCGTCGCGCTCGTCTTCGCCCCCGGTGCCGAGGGTGACGCGACCTTCCGCCTCGCGCGGTTCGGCGACGCACTGCCGGTTCCCGACCTCGTCGTTCCGGGCGGACCGTTCACCTATGTGGCAGCCGCGATTCTCGCCTTCCTCGGCGCCCGGCAGTTCCTGCGCGGCGGCCTCAGATGGACAGGCCTGTCCCTCGGTTTCGGACTCTTCCTTTTGGTCGCGGCCTTCCTCGTCTGGGCCACCGCAGGCAAGTCCTTCTCGCTCATCGGGATGTTGCAGGCGACGATGGTGCGAGCGGTGCCCATCGCGCTTGGCGGCCTTGCCGGCACGCTCTGCGAGCGGGTCGCGGTCGTCAACATCGCGATCGAGGGCATGCTTCTGGCGGGCGCCTTCACCGGCGCGCTCGTCGGTTCGGTCGCGGGCGGCATGACCGGGCTTGTCGCGGCGGTCGCCATCGGCGGGCTTTTCGGATTCATCCTCGCCGCCCTCGTGGTCACCTACCGGATGGACCAGATCATTGCCGGCGTGGTGATCAACCTCTTCGTGCTGGGCCTGACATCCTATGTGAGTTCGCAGGTCTTCCAGCACTACCGCGATCTGAACAACGCGCCGGTCTTCGCGCCCGTGAAAATCCCCCTGCTCGGCGACATCCCGATCGTCGGGCCAATGATCTTCCAGCAGAATATCTTCGTCTATGGCGCGCTGATCATGGTGGGCGTCGCGACCTACTACCTGTTTCACACCCGCCTCGGCCTGCGCGCCCGCGCGGTGGGCGAACACCCCAAAGCTGCCGATACGCTCGGCATCAATGTCTACCGGACCCGGTACATCAATGTAACGCTCGGCGGAATGGTGGCTGGATTTGGCGGCGCTTGGTTCACCCTCGGCTCGGTTGGCCGGTTCGACGAAGGGATGACCGGAGGGCGCGGCTACATCGGGCTTGCCGCGATGATCTTCGGTCGCTGGCATCCGGTCGGCGCACTTTCGGCAGCGCTCGTCTTCGGCTTCGCGGATTCACTCCAGCAGAAACTCGCGCTTCTCCAGACGCCGATTCCGTCGGAGTTCCTCGCCATGGCGCCCTATATCGCGACCATCGTTCTTGTCGCGGGCCTCGTCGGGCGCGCCCGCGCGCCCGCGGCCGACGGCAAGCCCTATGTGAAAGAGTAGATCTGAGCGCCGCTGGCGCGGACGACGCTTCGAGTCCGGGCCTGTCCATCGCACACGCCGCACGAAACCTGCGGTCCGGGAAACGAGCCAGTGAGATGCAGCCGGAGCGGCAGAACGACAGCACAGCAGAGACCGGCCTGACCAGCGCCGAGGCCGCCCGGAGGCTCGCCAAGGTCGGACCGAACGAACTTGCCGTGGAACGCCGGCTTTCGCCGATTGTCGTCTTTGTCAGGCAGTTCACCAGCCCCCTGGTCCTGATGCTTTTCGCCGCCGCTGCGATCGCCGCCTGGCTCGGCGACCGGATCGATACGGCGGCGATCCTTCTCGTCGTCGCACTCAACGGCATTCTCGGCTTCGTCCAGGAATGGCGTGCCGAGACCGCTGTCCTCGCGCTCCGCCGGATGCTTTCCGCCTCGGTGCGGGTCATGCGTGACGGGATCGAAACGATCCGTCCGACGCGCGAACTTGTGCCCGGCGACCTAGTCCTGATCGAGGCCGGTGATCGGGTTCCGGCCGACCTGAAGCTGAGCGCGGCGCTGCACCTGAAAGTCGATGAAAGCCCCCTGACCGGAGAATCGGTACCGGTAGACAAATCCGTTGATCCAGACGAGGACACGCTCTTCATGGGGACATCGGTCGTCGCCGGGCGCGGCGAAGGCATCGTGGAAACGACCGGTCCGCGCACCGAATTCGGCAAGATCGCCGGCATGACCGCGCGGGTGGGCGAGAAGACCACGCATCTTCAGCGCCACCTGACCCATCTTGCGCGTCAGCTGGGGCTCGCGGCCATCCTTATCGCCCTTGCCGTCGTCGCCGCAGGTCTCGTTGCCGGGCGTGCACCGGTCGAGATGGTGCTGATCGGCCTGTCGCTTGCCGTCGCCATCGTGCCCGAGGGATTGCCGGCCGTGGTCACGGTAAGCCTCGCCCTCGGCGCTTCGGCGATGGCACGGCGCCACGCTCTCGTCCGGCGCCTTCAGGCTGTCGAGACCCTTGGCGCGGCGTCGGTCATTTGCACCGACAAGACAGGCACACTGACCGAAAACAAGATGACCGCGACCCGTATCTGGACGCCCGAACGCCGCTACAGCGTGACCGGCAGCGGCTACGATCCGACCGGACATATCGCTTTCGAAGGGCACCGTACCCGGGCCGGGACAGATCCGGTTCTAGGCGCGCTCTTGGATGCCGCGATTACCTGCAACCATTCCCGGCTGAACCGCAAGGGAGAGCAATGGGAGGCAATCGGCGAGCCGACGGAAACCGCCTTGGTCACGCTTGCCTACAAGGGCTGGGTCGACCTTCCCGACCAGCGCGGGGTCATGCACGAGATCCCGTTCACGAGCGAACGCAAGCGGATGAGCGTGATAGTTCCTGCCGGAGACGGCCTGCGACTTCATAGCAAGGGTGCACCGGAGGCCATCATCGATCTCGCGACCAACTGGCTGGGCGCCGATGGCGCGCAGCCGCTCGATGCCGAGACACGACAGAAGGTTGCCGACGCCTATGAAGAGATGTCGCGCGACGGCCTGCGCGTCATAGCACTGGCCGAACGCCCCTTCGCCTCTATGCCGCGGATCGACGAGGCGGAACGATCGCTGACCTTTCTCGGTCTCGTCGGGCTGATCGACCCGCCACGGCCCGAGGTGCGCAGTGCGGTCAACGGTGCCCGCGCCGCCGGAATCAGGGTTCTCCTGATTACCGGGGACGCGCCGCTGACCGCCGAAGCCGTTGCAAGGGATCTCGGCCTTCCTGTCGGTCGAACCCTGACCGGAGAAGAGATCGACGAGATGGACGCTGACGCGCTGTCGACGGCCCTTTCCTCAGACGTGATTTTCGCCCGCACGGCGCCGGCCCACAAGCTGCGCATCGTCGAGACGCTTCAGGCTCAGGACCAGGTCGTCGCGATGACGGGCGACGGCGTGAACGACGCCCCTGCGCTGCGCCGCGCCGATATCGGCATCGCCATGGGGCAACGGGGAACCGATGTTGCGAAGGATGCGGCCGACCTCGTCCTCCTCGACGACAACTTCGCGACCATCGTTGGGGCGATCCGCGAGGGGCGGCGACAATTCGATAACGTCCGCAAGTTCGTGCGCTACCTGCTGTCCTCGAATGCCGGCGAGATCGTCGCCATCGTGGCCAACATCGTGATCGGCGGGCCGTTGATCTTTCTTGCGACGCAGATCCTGTGGATGAACCTCATAACCGATGGGATCACCGCAGTTGCGCTCAGCGCCGAGCGTGCGGAGGAAGATCAGATGCGCCGGCCGCCGCGCCAGCGCGATGAACCGATTATCGGCACGGCCGGACTTTTTATGATCGTGCTCTTCGGCCTTTATACCGGCGGGGCGAGTCTGTGGCTGTTTCAGACGTTCCTGCCGGAGGGTGAGACGCTGGCCCGGACGGTGGCTTTTACAGGAATGGTTCTTTTCGAGAAGTGCAGCGTCTTCGCCTTCCGCTCGCTCACGCGGCCCTGCACGACCATCGGCTGGCTTTCGAACCGATTCCTGATTGTTGCCTTCATCCTGATGATCGGCTTCCAGGCCGCCGCCGTCTATGTTCCACCGCTCCAGGCGCTTCTTCACACGACTGCACTCGATGCGCGGCATTGGTTGCAGATGGCGGCTTTCGCTCTGCCGCTCATCCTCGTGCCTGAGCTGCTGAAGGCATTTGTCATGCGCAAACAGGGCCAAGTGATCGAGCCAACTTGATCAAGATCAATCGCCAACCCTGCGGGCGTCATATTCTTGCAGGACTCAGAGTTTACAGGACAATCCGATGTTCACCAGGGCGGTGCGTCTGTTCGAAATCTTCGGCTTCCAGATCAAGGTCGACCCAAGCTGGCTTCTCATTGCCGCTCTGTTGGTCTGGACACTCTCCGGCGGATACTTCCCGGAGCGTGTGCCGGGGCTGTCGCATACCGACTATCTGGGGCTGGCTGTCATTGCGATGCTTGCCTTCTTCGCAGGTCTCATCCTGCATGAACTGGCCCATTCCCTTGTAGCCCGCCGCTTCGGCCTCGGAATCGGAGGGATTACGCTCTTCATCTTCGGGGGGGTCGCGGAACTGGATGAGGAACCGGCCAGCCCGGTTTCGGAATTCTGGATCGCGATCGCCGGACCGGCGATGAGCTTCGCCCTTGCCGGTTTGGCTTGGTTCGCAAAGATCACGCTCGAAGGCGCGGACGTCTCCGAGTCGATGCAGGCGGTGTTCGAATATCTCGCGCTGATCAACCTGATCCTGGCCGTCTTCAACCTTTTGCCGGCGTTTCCGCTCGATGGCGGCCGGGTTCTCAGGGCGGCCCTGTGGAAGTCGTCGGGCGACCTCGTGCGGGCCACCCGCAACGCGAGCGCGATTTCCGAGCTGGTCGCCTATGTCCTGATCGGCCTCGGCCTCATCTCGCTCTTTTCGGGCGGGACAGTTGGTGGTCTCTGGCAGATCCTGATCGGTTTCTTCCTGCTGTCAGCGGCCCGCGCGACCTACCAGCAGCTCGTGATCAAGACATCGCTCGCCAACCGGACAGTCTCGAAGATGATGTCCACAGAGGTGCACCAGGCGGGCCCGGACGACACGCTGAGCAGCGTCGTAGACGATATCATGCTGGCCCACGCGATCAGCTTCGTCCCAGTGACCGACGGCGAGCATCTGCTGGGCTATATCGATGCGGGCCTCATGCGTCGGATCGACCGTGAGAACTGGGACAGCACGCATGTCGGCGACATCTTCATCGCAGCCGATGCAGAGAACACCCTCGAACCCGACTTTCCGGCCGACGCTCTCCTTCAACGGATCGCTACGAGCGGACGGCGCAAGTATCTCGTTGCGGAGCGCCAGCGGTTCCTTGGTGTCATCACGCTCACCGACCTCTTGTCCTACCTCGCCGTGCTTCAGGACCTCGGGCCCTATCGCCCCACCGCATCGAGTGTGCTGCGGAAGACCTGAGCGCGCCATTGATGGCATTGACGACGCGCGCCGGCACCACGACACTGGGGCCAACAAGGGCGGATGGCAGCGGACATGCTCACAAGACAATCGGGATCGACATTGCTTGACGCGCTGCTCGACGCGGTCGTCGACGCCATCGTCGTCGCGGATGTGAAAGGCCGCGTAGTTCGCACGAACAAGGCCACCTGCGAACTCTTCGGTTACGGGTCCGAGGAACTGGTCGGCGACACGATCGACCGGCTGATCCCGAACTCCGACACCATGCATCACCGCGACTCGATCGACCGTTTCATGACGACGGGTGAGGCGCGGATCATCGGCATCGGCCGGGACGTGGAGGGGGTGCGCAAGGATGGCAGCATCTTTCCGCTGCACCTGTCGGTCGGCCACGCCACGATCGAGGGAGAAGTGTTCTTCGTCGGCGTGATGCACGATCTGAGCCGTCGCAAGGCGACCGAGCGCGCCCTTGAACAGTCGCAGAAGATGGAGGCCATCGGCGCGCTGACCGGCGGCGTCGCGCATGACTTCAACAACCTTCTGACCGTGATCACCGGCAACCTCGAACTCCTGGAGCGGTCTTTGCAGACCGATGCCCAGCGCGATCTTGTCCACGACGCGCTCGAAGCGGCAGAGCTTGGGGCGGCCTTGACGGGAAAGCTCCTCGCGCTCGCCCGACGCAGCGTGCTGTCGCCTTGCATTCTCGATCCGGTGTCGACGGTCGAGGCAGCAATCTCGCTTCTGGAGCGGACATTGGGGCCGCAGATCCGCGTTCAGACCCGACACGATGGGACGATATGGCCGGTCCGAGTGGATCCAACCCAGCTTCAGACTGCGCTGATCAACCTGGCCGTCAATGCGCAAGACGCCATGTCAAATGGCGGTACTCTTGACGTGTCGATCGGGAACATCGCCATAGACGACAGCTACGTCGCGCAGGAGATCGACGTCGAACAGGGAAAATACGTCCGGATATCGGTGACGGACAACGGCTGCGGGATGGCCGAAGAGGTGCGTCGGCGCGCATTCGAGCCGTTCTTCACGACGAAAGGGGCGGGCAAAGGCACCGGTCTCGGTCTTTCGATGGTGTACGGGTTCACCCGTCAGTCGGGTGGCCATGCGACCATCTACAGCGAACCTGGCCTCGGCACGACGATCAGTCTCTATTTCCCCGCGATTCCAGACACTCAGACGCAGGCCGCTGATCGCAAGTCTTCGTCAGGGCCGGGCGGAGACCCGGCCACGGAAGCAACCATGGGCAACGGCGCAGGCGAGACAATCCTCATCGTGGAGGACGACGAGGCGGTGCGCCGTTTGTCCGTCACGAGGATCGAGGCGCTCGGCTACCGGGCGCTTGCCGCTCGCAACGCTGACGAGGCAATCGTCCTGCTCGGGTCGCACCCGGAAATCGACGCGCTGTTCGCGGATATCGTGATGCCCGGAAAGATGAACGGTCACGACCTCGCGCGGAATGTCCGGTCCAGGTGGCCCCGCATCGCGATCCTTCTCACCTCGGGCTTCGCTGGCGGCCTCAAAGCGGATGAGCTCAAGGACTTTTCTCTGCTGCAGAAACCCTACCGCCAGGCGGAACTCGCGACCCGCTTACGCATATTGCTCGCCCGACTGAGCAGTTGAGCCTGCGATCCGGGACACTTTGGCCGTGAAGATGTAGCCCACCCCCCGAACGGTCTTGATCAGTTTCGGATCGCCTGGCACGTCCTCGATCTTCTTTCGCAACCGGGCGACCTGATTGTCGATCGTCCGATCGAGCGGCGACCAGCCGGGGCCATTGAGAAGATCCATGATCTGCTCACGCGACAAAACCCGGCGCGGATGTTCGAGAAACACCTGCAAGAGCTTGAAGTCACCTGCTGTCAGATCGACGGGAGCGCCGACGGCGTCACGCAACTCCATCGTCGAGGTCCGCGCGTGGAAGCCTTCGAATTCGAACTCGGGCTCCGCCGCCGTGACCGGGGCAGCCGCAACATTCTCGTCCGGCGTCGATTGCGCGCGCCGGAGAACCGACCGGACCCGCGCCACGACCTCGCGGACGTGAAACGGCTTCGAGATGTAATCGTCGGCGCCGACCTCCAGACCAACGACCCGATCAATGACGTCACCCTTGCCGGTGACCATGATGATCGGGATGTTCGATACCTTGCGTATGGCGCGGGCGACCTCGATCCCATTTTCGCCGCCGAGATTGAGGTCGAGAGTGATCAGACCGATCCGCCCGCTGCCGATCGCGCTCAGGACATCAGCTTCCTTGGTCGCTTCGCGAACTGCGAATCCCTCGCCTTCCAGGCACCGTCGAAGAAGCGATCTCACGCCTGCATCGTCGTCGACGACGAGAACGGTCGTATCGGTCATCGTTTCCCCCGTGGCCGATTTTCCCGAAAGCTTGATACTCAAATAACATGCAACGTCTTGAATTCAACGCATCATAGGCGAAACAGCGCCCGATACACTTTGATACATTGGTCGTGAAAATGCTGACACATACCCCCTGCAGTCTGAAACTCGCCAATTATGGGGGATATCATGCACGCCGTTCTGCAAGACGAGGTCAGACAGACTCGCAGCGAGATTCAGGTCCGCATCCCGCAGCGTCGTACCCTTTCCGATCCCGTTCCGCGCCGGATCCGGTCCGGTCAGCATCTGTTCCACGAACGCGACGCGGCCCACTTCGTATATGAAATCGTTACCGGTGTCGTGCGGCTCACCCGGCTTCAGAAGGATGGGCGCCGGCAGGTCATCGCCTTCGGATTTCCCGGAGACATCGTCGGGCTGCCTGCCGATGGCCGCCATACGACCGAGTGCGACGCCATTTCCGCCTGCGAAGTCATCGCCCGCCGGTGCTCGAACCTTCAGCATCCTGAAACCGACCCAGAATTGCACCGGTTGCTGATGCGCGCTGCGCTGGACGATATCAGGTTGCTTCAGGATCATTTCCTGATGCTCGGAAGGCGTCTCGCCCTGGAAAAGACCGCTGCGTTTCTGGCGCTGCTCCTTGACCGGATCGGCGAACCGCTGGGGACGTACAACCTGATCCGGCTGCCGATGAACCGTTCGGATATTGCCGACTATCTCGGCCTGACGCCGGAAACCGTGAGCCGGGCGATTACCGAGCTGCGCGCCAGGAAGGTCATCGCCCTCGACGATGCGAACACGATGGTCGTCCTTGACGATACCGTTCTGCACGAGCTCGCCGACGGCGTCTGAGTCGGCCGGGCCTTTATCGGGACGGCGCGAACAATATTTTGGCGCCGTCCCTTCGCAAATCCCCGGGCAACAAGCATTTCGCGCCGATGGGCGTGCTGTCATCTTTGCTTGGACATGCCAGGCTTTGGCGCTAATCAAAGAAGGACAGAAACACCCGGGGAGAGCTTCGTGGGAAGCAACGGACCAGCCGAGTCGCGCCGGACATTGACTTTGCGCGACGTGTCCGAAGCGTCCGGCGTGTCGGAGATGACGGTCAGCCGCGTTCTGCGCAACCGGGGCGATGTGTCCGAGTCGACGCGCGAAAGGGTCCTCGAAGCGGCCAAGCGCCTTGGCTACGTGCCCAACAAGATTGCCGGAGCGCTTGCGTCGCAGCGGGTCAATCTCGTCGCCGTCATCGTCCCGTCACTCTCGAACCTCGTCTTCCCCGAAGTGCTGAGCGGCATTTCGGAGGAGCTGGAGGACAGCGGGCTTCAACCGGTCTTCGGTGTCACAAACTATTCCGGCGAACGCGAAGAGGCGGTGCTGTACGAAATGCTGTCGTGGCGGCCGTCCGGCGTGATCGTCGCCGGGCTCGAACACACGGACGCCTCCCGCGCGATGCTGAAGAATTCCGGCATTCCGATTGTCGAGATCATGGATGTCGATGGCGAGGCGATCGATTCCGTCGTCGGCATCTCGCACCACCGCGCCGGACTGGAAATGGCCCGCGCCATCGTTGCGGCCGGCTATCGCAGGATCGGATTTCTCGGCACCAAGATGCCGCACGACCATCGCGCGCGCAAACGGCTCGAAGGATTCGAGGCGGGGCTCGCGGAGGCCGGAATTGAACTCGCCGACCGGGAGTTCTACTCGGGCGGCTCGGCGCTTCTGAAGGGTCGCGAAATGACGGAGGCGATCCTGAAGCGCACTCCGGATCTAGACTTTCTATACTATTCCAACGACATGATCGGCGCTGGCGGGCTTCTCTACTGTCTTGAGAAGGGCATCGACGTGCCGGGACAGTTGGGTCTGGCCGGCTTCAACGGCGTCGATCTGCTCGAGGGGCTGCCGCGTCGATTGGCGACCATGGACGCTTGTCGGCACGAGATCGGCCGCAGGGCGGCCGCGATCATCGCCGGCCA
>JBNKFC010000039.1:0-13395 GCA_050289105.1 Paracoccaceae bacterium
TTTACCGATTGCGATCATGTGGTTAGCGACACCAAGGTCCTGTCCCGCGCACTGACCTACGCCAAGTCGCTGAACGCACTTGTCATGGGTCATCCGCAGGAGCCGGGCCTGTCGAAGGGCGCGGCCACGACCTCAGGCAAGTTCGCCTCGCTCCGCGGCCTGCCCGGCGTTTCGCCCATGGCCGAACGCATCGGCTTTGACCGTGACATGGGCATGGTCGAGATGACCGGGGTCAAATACCACTTCGACCAGATCACCACAGCCCGCGCCTTGCCGCCCCTGGAACGCGCGAAGAAGAACGGCTTCGACGTGACGGCCGGGACCTCGATCCACCACCTGACGCTCAACGAATTCGACGTCGGCGACTACCGGACGTTCTTCAAGGTGAAGCCGCCCCTGCGGTCGGAGGACGACCGGCTGGCGGTGGTCGAGGCCGTCGCCTCGGGTGTCATCGACATCATCTCTTCCATGCACACACCTCAGGACGAGGAGTCGAAACGCCTGCCCTTTGAGGATGCAGCCTCGGGCGCGGTGGCGCTGGAGACGTTCCTGCCCGCCGCGATGCGCCTCTACCATGCGGGCCACCTGACCCTGCCGCAGCTCTTCCGCGCGATGGCGCTGAACCCGGCGAAACGGCTCGGCCTGCCGCAGGGGCGGCTCGCGGAAGGCGCGCCCGCCGACCTCGTGCTTTTCGACCCCGACGCGCCCTTCGTCCTCGACCGCTTCAAGCTGCGGTCGAAATCGAAGAACACGCCCTTCGACGGGCAGCGGATGGAGGGCAAGGTGCTGGCGACCTTCGTTGCCGGGAAACAGGTTTTCAGCGCGGAGGCGTAGATGCCGGAGATCACAAGCGGGGCCATGGTCCTGATGCTGGCGGCGGTCCTGGGCTATCTGCTCGGCTCTATCCCCTTCGGCGTCGTTATCACGCGGCTGATGGGCCTCGGCGATCTCAGGCAGATCGGCTCGGGCAATATCGGCGCGACCAATGTCCTGCGCACCGGTAACAAGGCAGCCGCCTTCGCAACGTTGGTTCTCGACGGCGGAAAGGGCGCAGCGGCAGTGCTGACGGCGCGGGCACTGGCGGGCGAGGATGCCGCGCAGCTTGCCGGACTGACGGCGTTTCTCGGGCACATCTTCCCGGTCTGGCTCGGCTTCAAGGGCGGCAAGGGCGTTGCGACTTTCCTCGGCACGCTCCTCGCACTGGCCTTCCCCGTCGGCCTCGCCGCCTGCGCGACCTGGCTTGCGACGGCGCTCATCAGCCGGATCTCGTCGCTCTCGGCACTGGTCTCGGCGACACTTGCGGCGATCTGGGCCGGGTTTCTCGGCCACGGCGACATGGTGATCCTGATCGTGATCCTCGCCACGCTGGTCTTCTGGCGGCACCTGCCGAATATCGAGCGGCTGAAGGCCGGGACCGAGCCGAGGATCGGCGGCAAGAAGTGACCGGGACCTAGGTCCGCGCCCTCGTCGCGGGCGGCCGGTGCATTGCGCCCCGTGCCTCTTTACAAACACGCCCCGCCGCGAGAGGCTTTCGCCGGAACAGCGAGGAGCCGATCATGGATATCTCAACCGCCGTCCGGACCTGTTTTTCGAAATACGCGACGTTTTCGGGCCGCGCCCGGCGGGCGGAGTTCTGGTGGTTCGCGCTTTTCAACCTCATCGCGAACTTCGTCCTGAACATCGTCGACGGAGTCTTTTTCGGGTTCGGCCACGGAATGATGGGTGGCAATGCGGGCCAGCCGCTGTCGGCGCTCTACTCGCTCGCCGTATTCCTGCCGTCCATCGCGGTCGGCGCGCGACGGCTGCACGACACGGGGAAGTCGGGCTGGTGGCTTCTGTTGATGCTGATTCCGGTCGTCGGCTTCATCGTACTGATCTGGTGGTATGCGACCGCAGGTGACGTAGGGCCGAACGAGTACGGCGCGGACCCTATCTCTGACCTCGACGGCGAACCTGGCAGGACCTCGGTCCCGCGCGTGCCGCGACACTGATCGTCAGTAGCTGTATTCGCCGTAGATGCGCGACAGGTCGCCGTTCCACTCGCCGTGGTACTTCTCCAGAAGCTCGTCTGCCGGCACCTTGCCGCTTTCGACGCTTTCCTGGAGCGCGTTGAGAAAATGGGTTTCGTCGGGGACCATGCCACCTGCCCCCGGACGCGCCCGCGCCCTCAGGCCGGCCCCGGCGATGCTGACGGCTTCGCGCGCGAGGTCATGCATGCGGATACCGTTCACCTCGGCCTGGAGCGCGTCGACCGAGGCCGCGACCCGCAGACCTTCGCGCGTCTCCGCGTCCCAGCCCTTGGCGAGATCCCAGGCCGCATCAAGCGCGGCGGCGTCGTAAAGCAGGCCGACCCACAATGCAGGCAGGGCGCAAAGCCGACGCCATGGACCGCCATCGGCCCCACGCATCTCGATGTATTTCTTGACCCGCGCCTCGGGGAAGACCGTGGTCATGTGATCGGCCCAGTCGGACAGCGTCGGCTTCTCGCCCGGCAGCGCCGGCAGCTCTCCCTTCAGGAAGTCACGGAAGCTCTGGCCAAGGGCGTTGATGTACTTTCCGTCGCGGTAGACAAAGTACATCGGCACGTCGAGAACGTAGTCGACGTAGCGCTGGAACCCCATCCCGTCCTCGAAGAAGAACGGCAGCATGCCGGTCCGGGCCGGATCGAGATCGCGCCAGATGCGGCTTCGCCAGGATTTGAACCCGTTGGGCTTGCCTTCAAGGAACGGCGAATTGGCGAAAAGCGCGGTGGCCACTGGCTGCAGCGCAAGCGCCACGCGCATCTTCTTGACCATGTCGGCCTCTGACGCGAAGTCCAGGTTCACCTGCACGGTGCAGGTCCGGTACATCATCTGCGTGCCCAGAGCGCCGACCTTGCCCATGTAGTCGGTCATCAGCCGATAGCGCCCCTTCGGCATCATCGGCATCTGTTCATGTGTCCAGATCGGGGCGGCGCCAAGCCCGATGAAGCGGGCACCGATCTCATCCGCGATCGTGTGCACTTCGCGGAGATGCTCGTTCACCTCGTCGCAGGTCTGGTGGATCGTCTCGAGAGGCGCGCCGGAAAGTTCAAGCTGTCCGCCCGGCTCCAGGCTGACATTGGCGCCATCCTTGGTCAGGCCGATGATGTGCTCCTGCTCGTAGACCGGTGCCCAGCCATAGCGTGAGGCGAGCCCTTCCAGCATCGCCTTGATCGAGCGCGGACCGTCATAGGGCAACGGCTTCAGCGTATCCTTGCAGTAGCCGAACTTCTCGTGTTCGGTGCCAATCCGCCAATCATGTTTGGGCTTGCAGCCCGACTCCATGTATTCGGCAAGTTGCTCGAACCGTTCGATCGGGCCGCCGCCCTGCTGGGGAATGGACATTGGGCCCTCGGTTTCTGACGTCTTCGAGGGGCTAGACGTGAAGCGCCGCCGCGCCCGAGTCAAGCCTGCGGGACACAGATTGGCCCCGGCATATCATGACATTTCGTGATCGCTCAGCCGCGCGGAAGGGTTGGCTGTGCCCGCCGCCAGAGCGGCAGCGTCTCGACCCCGACATCCAGGGCGGCGGCGAATCTCGCCATGTCGATGCCCGGCAGCGCCGCGAACGCGTCATAGAGCTTCTCGGCCCCGGCGGCGGTCACCGGGACCATCAGAACATCTCCCGCCGTGGTCTTCAGCCGCCAATGACGAACGTCGCGCAAGATGACCAGCCGCACTTCGGACAGGTCGGCGAGGGCCACGAACCCGCCGAAGGACGGTCCGAAATAACCGATCTGACCCTCGTCGACTTCAACCATGCCGGGGGCCGCGACGCCGCGCAGGAACCGCAACCGGCGGAGTGCGATGACGGCCCAACCTGCGGCGAGAGCGAGAGCGATCAATCCGATCGGCTGAAGCAGCCAGCCGCCGAGAGAGAAAAGCCAGACCGCGCAGAGACCGACCACGATTGCCGCCATCACCTCGCGCCAGCGGAAGAGCAGAGCCGAGACTTCCGGCCGGATGAGACTCATCGCCGCTCTCCGCCCGGTGACTGCCAGGGGCGTTGCGGCTCCCCGTCTCGGGCTCCGGACCTAGCGGTTTCTCGATGCCAGAAGACCATGCGGGGCCGATTGGACGGTCCCTGCCGCAGGATCACCGCGCGCGCCAGATCGCGCGCGAAGAAGAGATGCAGGCGGGCGTCCGGCTCTTGGCTCACCGCCAGTCCCCCAGATGGGCCTGCCAAAGCGCGAGCGCGGCCACGACCGCCGTTTCGGCGCGCAGGATGCGGGGCCAAGCGGAACAGGCACGACGAACGGGAGGGATCGAAGATGGTCCCGCTCGGCTTCCGAAAATCCGCCCTCGGGTCCGATGAGCACGGCCCAGGGTCCGGGCGCAGCGCCGGACAGGATGTCACCAGCGGCCCCGGCGCCGGCCCGAGCTTCATCTGCCCAAAGAATTTTACGGGTTCCGTCCCACTTCGACAGGACGCGGGCGAGAGGAGCGACCTCCTCGACTTCGGGCAGCGACAGCGCCCCACATTGCTCGGCCGCTTCGCGGACATGCGCCTCGGCCTTGTCACGGCGGAGCCGTTCAGAATTGGTGAACTCCGTCATTACCGGCATCAACCGGGCGACGCCCAGTTCCACCGCCTTTTCGACGATAAAATCTGTACGCGCCTTCTTCACCGGGGCGAACAGAAGCCAGAGATCGGGCGGCGTCGATTGCGATCGTGTCTGTTCAAGGCAGGCCAGCGTTCCCTTGCGCTTGGACGCCTCCGTCACCTCGGCCAGCCATTCGCCGTCGCGTCCGTTGAACACCAGGATACGTGTTCCCACACCCTCGCGCATGACGCCGAAAAGGTAGTGCGCCTGCGACTCGGTCAGGGGAACCGATTGCCCCGGACCGAGCGGGTGGTCTACACAGATCCTGATCTTCGCCATTGTCATGAGGCCGAACTTATGAGCCCATCCGCCGGAACGCCAGAGCCCGAAGACCGCGTCGCCGATGCCGTCAAGGGCAACTGGGTCGACCGGATCGCGCCAGAATTCGCGCGGCCATACCTGCGCCTCAGCCGCGCTGATCGGCCGATCGGAACGTGGCTTCTGCTCATCCCCTGCTGGTGGGGCGTGGCGCTCGCGGCAGCCCAAGGCGGCTGGCGGGGCTTTGACGTCTGGATCATTCTCGGCTGCGCGGCCGGTGCCTGGCTCATGCGCGGCGCGGGCTGCACCTGGAACGACATTACCGACCGCGACTTCGACGCGGCGGTCACCCGGACGAGGTCGCGTCCTATCCCGTCCGGGCAGGTCTCGGTACGGCAGGCGGTGATCTGGATGGTGGCGCAAATGGCGCTCGCGGGGTTGGTGCTTTTCACCTTCAACGGGCTGACGATCCTGCTCGGCCTCTCATCGCTTGGCCTCGTCGCGATCTATCCTTTCGCAAAACGCTTCACATGGTGGCCGCAGCTCTTTCTCGGGCTTGCCTTCAACTGGGGCGCGATCCTCGCCTATGCCGCCCATTCCGGCACGGTCACCATTGCCAGCGTCCTTCTCTATGCCGCCGGCATCGCCTGGACGCTCTTCTACGACACGATCTACGCCCATCAAGACAAGGAGGACGACGTGCTGATCGGCGTGAAGTCCACCGCAAGGCTCTTCGGTGCCGCGACGGGAAAATGGCTCGGCCTCTTCCTGATCCTCACGGTCATGCTGATGTCGTCGGCCATTCTCGTGGCGCTTCTGCCCGAGGCAGGTCCGGCCAAGCTCGCGCTGGCGCTGGTCGCGCCCTGGGCGATGGGCTGGCACCTTCTGTGGCAGATGCGGCGCCTGGACATCGACGACCCGGCGGTCTGCCTTTCGCTCTTCCGGGCGAACCGCGACACGGGACTGATCGCTGCGCTGTTTCTTGCCGTCGCGGCCGTCCTCTGATTGATCCTCCCCGCTGCGCCGCTTAAGGAAGAGCGCGTTCTCCTTTCGGCGAAAGTCCGCTGCCCGATGCGTCTTCCACTTTTGAAACGACCGCGCCTGCCAGGAACCTTCCCGGTCCGTGCGATCGGCCCGGTAGCGTTCCTCGTGGCGGGGGCGCTCAGCCTGATCACCGCCACTTGGGCCGCTGGCGTCGTGGAACGCCGGTCCGCCGAGGGCGTCACCGAGGCACTGGTCGAGGCCGGACATGACTGGGCTGAGGTGACCACGGACGGGCTACAGGTGATTCTCGCCGGCACCGCGCCGACTGAAGCCGCGCGGTTCCGCGCCCTTTCGGTCGCCGGAACGGTTGTCGACGCTGACCGGGTGACGGATGCGATGGACGTGGTCGATCCCGCTGCGGTCAAGGCGCCGAACTTCACTATCGAGATCCTGCGCAACGACGATGGTATCTCGCTCATCGGCCTCGTGCCGGCCAGCGACGACCGCGACAAGATCGTGAAGGACCTTACTGCGCTCGCAGGCGACGGGAACGTGACAGACATGTTGGAGACCGCTGATCATGCGATACCGGAAGGCTGGCAGGAGGCGCTGGCCTACGGCATCAAGTCCCTGAAGAATCTGCCACGCGCGAAGATCTCGATCTCTGCCGACCGCGTGTCGATCACTGCCATTTCCGACAGCCCTGCCGAAAAGGCGCGGCTCGAATCCGAGCTCAGCCGCCAGGCTCCGAAGGGATTGCGCCTCGCCCTCGAAATCTCCGCACCGCGGCCCGTGATCACGCCCTTCACGTTGCGGTTCCTCATCGATGAGAACGGCGCACGGTTCGACGCATGTTCGGCTGACAGCGAGCGCGCGCGCGACCGGATCCTCGCCGCCGCAACCGAGGCCGGCGCCACCCGCAAGAACGCCTGCACCATCGGACTTGGTGTCCCCACCCCCGCCTGGGCCGACGCCGTGACGATGGGACTTTCCGCGATGAAGGATCTCGGCGCCGGGTCGATCACGTATTCGGACGCGGATATCTCCCTCATTGCCGCGGAGACGGTCAGCCAGGAAGTCTTCGACCGTGTCGTCGGCGAACTCGAATCGAACCTGCCCGAGGTCTTCTCGCTCCACGCCGTTCTGACCCCGAAAGTGGAGAGTACAGCCGGAGCCCCGGCCGTTCCGGAGTTCACCGCAACGCTTTCGTCCGAGGGGCGTCTGGACATGCGCGGACGGCTTGGCGACGAACTGTCGCGCGACGCCGTCGAAAGCTTCGCCCGCGCGCGCTTCGGTTCCGGCGCAGTCCACACCGCGACGAGACTTGCCACCGACATGCCGACAGGCTGGCCGATCCGCGTTCTCGCGGCACTCGAGGCGCTCGGCGAACTCGACAACGGTTCGGTTCAGGTGCGGCCCGATATCATCCGCGTCACCGGCGTCACCGGTTCCACCAATACCAGCGACACGGTCGCACGGCTTCTGTCCGAGAAGCTCGGTGAAGGGCAGAACTACGAACTCAATATCCGCTACGACGAAAAGCTCGATCCGCTGCTGGGCCTGCCGACGGATGAAGAATGCGCCAGCGAGATCAATGCGATCCTTGCGACGCACAAGATCAACTTCGAACCGGGCTCCGCCCAGATCACCGCCGACGGGCGCGACACTCTCGACAAGATCACCGAGCGGATGAAACAGTGTTCGGACTTCCCGATGGAAGTAGGCGGTCACACCGACAGCCAGGGGCGCGAGGAAATGAACCTTGCCCTCAGCCGCGATCGCGCTCAGGCGGTCATCGCCGCGCTGATGAGCCGCCGGGTGCTGACGGGCAACCTCACCGCCGTCGGCTACGGCGAAACGGTGCCCATTGCCGACAATGACACCGAGGCGGGCCGAGAGGCCAACCGGCGGATCGAATTCCGGCTTCTGCGCCCGCAGACAGGACCTGTCGCAGCCGATGGCAGCGGGCCCGATGGCGCCGAGGCGGGGGCAGAGGTCGACGTCACCGTCCAGACCCCCGACGACAGCACGCCGAAACCGAAAGCGCGGCCGGACCGGACCGACGGGAATTGAATGCCGGATGCAACGGCGGATCCGGCACTTGACCGGCGATGAGGGAGAGGCCAAAGCGGGGCCATGAACAGAACCGAATTCATCATCGCCACGGCGATCATTCTCTTCGTGGCCTTCGGGCTCGGCTGGTTTGCCTGTTGGCTTCTGCATCGTCTGAGCCGGGTCACGCAGGCCGAGATGGGAGAGTTGGAGAAGATGGCGCGCGACCTGCACGACGCGGAGGAAACGCGCGACGCCGCGATCAGCTTCCTTGAGACTCGCGAAGGCGAACTGACGAACAAGCTAAACCAGTCACAGGCAGAATTGCGCGCCGCGATGGACGGCCTGCGCGACGCCCGGCACGAAGCCGACGAACTCCGCTCCTACATCGAACGGATCAACAAGGGCTGAATGGTCGGCAGTAGGCTCTGCTCAGGGCCGGACTTCTGTGGGCAGCCACAGCACCAGCGCGCGTTGGAGCGGGAATCTGCCCGTCCTGGCGGGTCACAGGGCCGTCGCTACCAGCGGGTCAGCGACGCCTCGTCCTCGTCCTTCGCGGCGACCCATTCTGCGCCATCCGGTCCGAATTCCTTCTTCCAAAAGGGCGCACGGGACTTGAGGTAGTCCATCAGGAATTCCGCCGCTGCGAACGCCGCCGCCCGGTGCCGCGCGGCGGTCGCGACCATCATGATCGCCTCACCGGGCACCAGCGTTCCGTAGCGGTGGATCACAAGGACATCGGCCAGCTTCCAACGCGCCGTCGCCTCTTCGGCAATCGCGGTGATCGCCTTCTCGGTCATGCCGGGATAATGCTCGATCTCCATCCGCGCGAGCGTGCCGCTGTCGTCGCGCACCACGCCGAGGAAGGTCACGACCGCGCCCACGTCGCGCCCGCCCTGTCCGAAATCCGCGCATTCCGCGCCATAGGAGAAGGGTTCAGACTGAACGCGGACGCGCATTCTCAGCCTCCCGTCATCGGCGGGAAGAAGGCCACCTCTCGCACACCCGAAAGCGGCGACGAAAATTCGGCGAGTTCCTGGTCGAGCGCCACACGGAGCGCGGAGACATCGGCGAAGGCAGCGGCGTAACGCTCCTCGCGCGCTCTCAGCTCTTCCACGAGGTCGGCCACGGTGGCCGCCCCGGTTTCGATCTTCTCGCGCGGGATACCGATACGCTCCCGCACCCAGGCGAAATAGAGAACGTCGATCATCCTTCGTCCTTCAGGAACGGCAGCGCCTTCCGAAAGTAATCCCATCCGGTAACGAATGTGAGCACCGCGGCGACCCAGATCAAGCCGAGGCCGACGAAGGTCGCGTAGGACGAGCAGCCCCGGACTCCGCAGGACCGCAACGGATCGGCAAGGCCGGCATTGACCAGTTCGGCATATTCCTCGGTCGTGAGCCCGCGTCGCGCGATGCCTTCGAGATGCTCGAGACCGGTGCCGAGAAAGAGGACCGCGATGGCGACCATCTGCGCCGTGGTCTTCCATTTGGCGAGTTTCGTGACCTTCAGAAGGCCCGCCTTGGCGCCGAGATACTCGCGAAGACCCGAGACGAATACCTCGCGAAACAGGATCACGCTGGCGGGCAGGATCAGCCAGGGATTCATTCCCGAATAGCCGGTGATGACCATGATCGCGATCACCACCATTGCCTTGTCGGCAATGGGGTCGAGCATGGCGCCAAACTTGCTTTCCTGCTTCCAGGCGCGCGCAAGGTAGCCGTCGAAATAGTCGGTGATCGCCGCCGAGATGAACAGGGTGAGCGCGAACCAATCGGCCCAGGGACGATGGAAATAGAGGAACATCACCGCCACGCCCGGCGCGGCCAGGAGGCGAAGGACGGTGAGGATATTCGGGATCGTCCAGCTCATGGCGAATGAGTAGCCCATGGCCGCAGGCGGGGGAAGGGGGGACGGCAGCGCGGCCGACTGCGCGGATCGGCCGGGGATTTCACGCGGAAGGCCGTCGGTCGTGCCGAGTACCGCCGGCCTAATGGAACGAAGACGGCCCCCGTCTTCAGGCCGCTTTGCGGCTCAGGCACTGTCGGCCACGGGTGCTCCATCCCGACGTGCCAAACGCCGACGACAGGCCAAACGCCATCTGATTTTCGAAATGGCGGTGCATCGGATTTCGTTGCTGCTGCGTCCGCGCGGGACCGGTTGCCAGCGACATCCGGCGCAAATGCGCGCGCGAGCCGATACGCGCGTCAGTCAACCTTGGGGCGATATCATATTTCGCAGACCCATGGCATTCCCGAGCAGGGTCTGGCGTCCCGGTCCGGTTCGGACTAGAGCGTCCCCCAAACGCGCAACTTCACCGGACCCGCCTTTCCATGTTCATCGCCACCCTCCTTTCCACCCCAGCTCGCGCCGATCTCGACCGCGCCACGGTGGAGGCGCTGCGCGACGCCTGGGGTGGGGGCGAGGCCCGCTGGCTCAATCCCGGCGTGGCGGCGGAATTCGCGGTCGGAACCGTGCCCGCGAACCGCTGGGAGGCTTGGGAAGGGTTACAGGGGATCGGCGTTGACCTGGTGGTCCAACCGGCCGAAGGCCGGCGCAAGAAGATGCTCCTCGCCGACATGGATTCGACCATGATCGGGCAGGAGTGCATCGATGAACTGGCGGACATGGCCGGCGTGGGCGCCCGGGTGGCCGAGATCACCCGACGAGCGATGAACGGAGAACTCGATTTCGAAGGCGCACTCCTCGAACGGGTCGGACTTTTGAAAGGCCTGCCCGAGAAGGTGATCGAACAGGTTCTCGCCGACCGCATCACCTACACGCCGGGTGGGCGCGAACTCATCGCGACGATGCGGGCTCATGGCGGCTACGCGGCCCTAGTCTCGGGCGGTTTTACGGCGTTCACGACGGCGGTCGCAGCGCATCTCGGCTTCGACGAGCATCGGGCGAACACCCTTGTCATCGAAGATGGCACGCTCACGGGCGACGTCGCCCGGCCGATTCTCGGGCGCGAGGCCAAGATGGCGGCCCTGCGCGAGATCAGCGACCGCCTCGGTATCGGCCATGACGCGGTGATGGCGGTCGGCGACGGCGCCAACGATCTCGGCATGCTCGGCCTCGCCGGCGCCGGGGTGGCGTTGCACGCCAAGCCCTCCGTCGCCGCGCAGTGCGATATCCGCATCAACCACGGCGACCTGACGGCCCTGCTCTACATCCAAGGCTATTCGGTCGACGACTTCGCCTGACCCGGCGGCGGCATCGGGTAGCGTGCCTTCCGGCACCTCCTGCGAAGTCGCTCCGTGAGGCGTATCTCGAACGGAAGATGCAGCCCTTGCCTTCTTCTGTTCTGAAATACTCCCGCCGGAGGCAGCCCGAGTGCCCGGCGCGCAAGCGTCGGGCGCGGGACGAAAGACTTGCGCCCGGAACGGGCGCTCCTTCGAATCAGGCCGGTTGAAGCTCACTCAGGCGGCGAAGCCCGGGGCGAGCCGGATGTCGCCTACGGCAAGGCCGCGCCGGTTGGTGATCGGGCCGGTGAGATAGGGAACGAGGACAGGATCATCCGGCGCAAGGACTCCAATCCGCCGCAAGAGCGCCGCGATGGCCGCTTCCGAGGCGCGGGTGCCGCCATCCATGATCTTCACGGCAATGCCGCGTTTCTGTTCCGGCAGGATCGCGACGAAAACCGCCTCTGCGCCGGTTTTGACGGCGACCTTGCCGCCCATCGCCCGCATCATCCTCGTGCAGGCCCGGCCCTCGCCCGCGACGAGGTCGGGATGGCGGGTCATCGCCCGGACAAGCCGCGCAGCGGCGCGTTCGCGCGGGCCGCCCTCCGGGCATGCGGCGGCGAAGTAGGCCATCGCTCGGGCAAGCCCATGGACACTCGTCGCGAAGTTCGGCGCCGAACAGCCGTCGATGCCGAAGCCGGGCGATGCCTCTCCCGTCACCTCTTCGAACGTTGCGCGCACCGCCCGCTGAACCGGGTGATCGACGTCATGGTATTCCGGCCCTGCCTTCAGGTGCTTCGCCAAGGTCAGGAAACCGGCGTGCTTGCCAGAGCAGTTGTTGTGAATCTGGCAAGGAGAAGTGTCGGAGCAGATCAACTCCTTTTTCGCCGCCGGATCGTCGGGCATCTGCACTCCGCAGCGCAGGTCGTCTTCCTTGAGACCCAGATCGGACAGCCAGCGCGCGACCCGCTCGGTGTGGATCGCAGCACCGTTGTGACTTGCGCAGGCGAGGGCAAGCTGCGCCTCGCTCAGACCGAACGCCTCCGCCGCTCCGCTCTCCAGAAGCGGCAGCGCCTGGATCATCTTGCAGGAGGACCGCGGGAAGATCACGGCCTCTGGGTCGCCCCAAGCCTCGACGACCTCGCCCTTCTCGTCGCAGATCACCGCGTGGCCGAGATGCAAGCTTTCCAGCATTCCGCCCCGCCAAAGCTCGATCATCGGTACAGCCGCCATCGACTCCTCACCTTTGCGCGAATTTCTGCCTCCGGGGCTTTTCGCGCCTGTCGGATTCGCGTTAAGACGTGCATATCGAGTTGACGGACGTCCCGCCATGCCAAAAGCTGCCGCGATCCAAGCGGCGCCGGGCCGGGACAGCCGGGGAATAAGACAGCTGGAGGCTGCGGCAAATATGACTTCACCGAGCTGGCGCGCGACGGGCGCATTTCTCTTGGCACTGACCATGGCGACTGGTGCGTTCGGGCAGGTGTCCACCAATCGCGTGGCCGCCGATACCGACTGGAGCGTCTTCGTCGAAGAAAGCCCGAAGGAATGCTGGGGTGTCTCGGCGCCGAAAGAGACGGTGAACACCAAGGATGGCCAGGCGGTCTCGGTCCGCCGCGGCGACATCCTGCTTTTCGTGACCTACCGGCCCGGCTCTGCCGAGGGCGAGGTCTCGTTCACCGGCGGCTATCCGTTCGCGGGCGGCTCGACCGTGGGACTCGACATCAACGGCACCACGTTCGAGCTTTTCACAGACGGCGAGTGGGCATGGTCGGGATCCAAAGACGATGACGCGAAGATCATCTCGGCGTTGAAGGCTGGCGCGTCGGCTGTGCTGACTGCGCATTCGAGTCGGGGAACCCAGACCAAGGACACCTTCTCGCTTCTCGGTGTCAGTGCCGCCCTCGAAGAGGCAGCGAAACGCTGCGCCGGCTGACACGTAGTCCTTCCGTCACATACCGATCCCCTCTCGGGATCGGGCCGAGGCTTCGTCCTTCGTTAGGCCTGCGTTAAGACGCGGCTGCTATCCCTGACCCCGGGTGAAAAAAGGGTTGGTGGGATGGGTGCGCAATCAAATGCGGCGCCGGTCATCATCAAGCGCAAGAAGGTCGTCGGCGGCGGTGGGCACCACGGGGGGGCGTGGAAGGTTGCCATGCTTACGTCCTTCATAGTTCGGCGCTTTGCGCCGGGTTTCACTTGCCGTCGCTTGACGGCGCCGGTGGCGTTCTGACCCATGCGGAGGTTGGGAAATCGTCCCTCTCCGCGCCATCCAAATCCCGGATGCAGGGCCGA
>JBNKFC010000040.1:0-3803 GCA_050289105.1 Paracoccaceae bacterium
CGCGCCGCCCCGGCATCGAGTTTCAGCCGTGTTTCGAAGGCTTTGGAGATATGTGAGCGCAACGCCTGCGCGGCCGCCTCGCCATCTCCGGCGGCAATCGCCCGGACAATCTCGGCATGCTCACTGAGAGCGGCCGGCCCGCGCCCCTCCGCCGCGAGCGAGGTCGTCGCCAGCAGCGCCATGGAGCGGTGCACGAGGTCGAGTTGTTGGACGAGGTAGCGGTTGTGCGAGGCGAGGTGGATCTGCTTGTGAAACCGCCGGTTGGCGCGGCTCAGGGCGGCGGGATCGTCGAGATGGGCCTGGTCGGCCGCGACCATGTCGCCCAGAACCTTCACCTCCTCCGGCGTCGCGTGCTTGGCGGCGAGCCGTGCGGCCAGCCCTTCGAGTTCCGCCCGCACGACGTAGAGTTCGGCAAGCTGGTTGTGGTCGAGCGAGGCGACGATCAGGGAGCGCCCGTCACGGGCAAGCATCGACTGGGTCTCCAGCCGCTGCAGCGCCTCGCGAACCGGCGTGCGCGACACGCCGAAGCGCTCGGCCAGCTCCGCTTCGACGAGCCGGTCGCCGGGCCGGTAGACCCCGCTGTCGATCGCTTCGAGGATGAGCGTATAGGCGTCTTTCTGCATCGTCTTCCCTTCCCCGCGCCGCGTCCCAAGGCGGCGGCGCGCGAGCCTAGGCGGCTGGAGCGGCGCTGGCAAGCGGGTCCATTGCGGTCGCCCGCCGCCGCGCGTAGGGTCGCGCCCATGGCGACCGACGATTTCACCCATGTCGAGGCCTGGGTCTTCGACCTCGACAATACGCTCTATCCACCCGCGGCCCGGCTCTTCGACCAGATCGAGGTGCGGATGACCGCTTATGTGATGGAGACGCTCGGCGTTCCGCGCGCCGAGGCCGACAGGCTGCGGGCGGAGTACTGGCGGCTCTATGGCACGACCCTCGCCGGGCTGATGCACGAACACGACATCGACCCTGCCCCCTATCTCGTCGATGTCCATGATATCGCCCTCGATCACCTTGAGCCCGACCCGGCCCTGCGCTCGGCAATCGAGGCGTTGCCGGGTCAGCGGATCGTCTACACCAACGGATCGGCGCCCTATGCCGAACGGGTGCTGGCGGCGCGCGGGCTTTCGGGCGCGTTCGATGCGGTCTTCGGGGTGGAGCATGCCGGCTACCGGCCGAAACCCGAACGCGCCGCCTTCGAGACGGTCTTTGCGGCGGCGCGGATCACCCCTGCGCGGGCGGCGATGTTCGAGGATGATCCGCGCAACCTCGCGGCCCCGCACGCGATGGGGATGCGCACCGTCCATGTCGCGCCGGTGCCGGACCCCGCGCCACATATCGAACACCATACCGACGACCTTGCGGGCTTTCTCGCCCGGCTCCGGCGCTGACTGCGACATTCCGTCGGGTTGAGACCGCATCGGCGCGAACCTACCTCGCGGGCAGCGAACAGGAGATTGCCATGACTGCCCCAACCGGCGCCCCGCGCCTTCCCTGGTATTATTCGATTCCCGTCTTCGGCTGGATTGCCCGGGATCTCGTCCACGGAACCCGTGACAACATTCTCTATTTCCTGGTCATTGTCCTAACCCTGCTCATCCTTGCGATGAAAACCTGGGGGCTGGTCGCGCTGGCCATGACGGCGCTTGCGACCGTGCCGGTGATCTTCGTGACGCTCATCCTCATCACCTTGGGAAAATAACGCCGCGACCGCATGCCCGTTGGACGGCCCCGACCTGCAGGTCTATGGTCGCGCCAAAGACGAGGTGCGGCGATGCGTGAGACGGTCGATATCCTGATTTCCGGCGGCGGTGTCGCGGGCCTGACGGCGGCGGCGGCCTTCGGGAGCGCCGGGTTTTCGGTGATCTGCGTCGATCCCGCCCCACCGGTCACGGAAGAGGCCGATGCCGGCGCCGACATGCGCACCACGGCGTTCCTGCAACCCGCCCGCAAGGTGCTGGAGGAGGCCGGGCTCTGGTCCCGCCTCGCCCCCCATGCCGCAGCGCTACGGATTATGCGTATCGTCGATGCCGGCGGCGAGGAGCCGGAACCACGCATCGTCAAGGACTTCGACGCCGCCGAGATCGGCGAGGAACCCTTCGGCTGGAACTTCCCCAACTGGCTTCTCCGGCGCGAGATGGTGGCCCGCCTCGCCGAACTGCCGAGTGTCGATTTCCGTCCGGGCACCGCGACGAAGGCAGTGCTGACGCGCGAGGCCGAGGCACGTGTGACGCTGAGCGATGGCGCGCAGATCTCGGCCCGGCTGCTGATCGCCGCCGACGGACGGTCGAGCCCGGTGCGAGAGGCCCTCGGGATCGGCGTGAAGACGATCCGCTACGGGCAGAAGGCGCTGGCTTTCGCCGTCACCCATCCGATCCCGCATGACAATGTCTCAACCGAGATCCACCGCTCGGGCGGGCCCTTCACGCTGGTGCCCTTGCCGGACCGCGACGGACGCCCCTGCTCGGCCGTGGTCTGGATGGAGCGCGGGCCGGAGGTGCTGAGGCTCGCCGCGCTGCCGGTGGCCGAGTTCGAGGCCGAGATGTTCGCCCGCTCCGCCGGGTTGTTCGGGCCGCTCTCGCTGGCGACGCGCCGTTCGGTCTGGCCGATCATCAGCCAGATCGCCGACCGGTTCGAGGCGGAACGCTGCGCGCTTCTGGCCGAGGCGGCCCATGTCGTGCCGCCGATCGGCGCGCAGGGGCTGAACATGTCGCTTGCCGATCTCGCCTGTCTGCTCGACCTCGCGCGGGCGGCGCCGGAGCGACTGGGCGACAGGTCGATGCTCACCACCTATCACCGCCGGCGCTGGCCCGAGGTCAAGGCACGGGTGACGGGGATCGACCTTCTCAACCGGACCTCGATGCTTGGCGCCCAGCCGCTCCGCAACCTGCGGGCCGCTGCGCTGAACGCGCTTTATTCGCTTGGGCCGGTGCGCAAAACGCTGATGAAGGCCGGGCTGGGGATGCGCTGAGGGACCGCGCATCCGAAGGTAAGGTGGGTTATAACCCACCCTACTTAACCTTCCCTCTCAGCCGAGCGCCGCGTCGAGCGCGCGTTTCACCCGCGCGACCGTGCCGTCCAAGTCATAGAGCTTGTCGAGGCCGAACAACCCGATGCGGAAGCTGCGATAGGCATCGCCTTCGCCCACCTGCAAGGGCACGCCGGCGGCGATCTGCACCCCGTTCGCGGAGAACTTCTTGCCATTCTGGATATCGGGGTCGTCGGTAAAGCTGACGACGACGCCCGGCGCGCCGAATCCGTCGGCCGCGACCGACTTGATCCCGCGCGACTTCAACTCCTCGCGCACCGCGTTGCCGAGCGCCCATTGCGCCTCGCGCAGGCGCTCGAAGCCGTAGTCCTTCGTCTCCCGCATCGTGTCGCGGAAGGCCCGGAGCGCATCGGTCGGCATCGTCGCGTGATAGGCATGTCCGCCGCCTTCATAGGCCGCCATGATCGCCCGCCATTTCTTCAGGTCCATCGCGAAGCTCGACGACGTCGTCTCCTCCAGCCGCTTCAGCGCGGCTGGCGAGAACATCACCAGCCCGGCGGAGGGCGAGGCGGACCAGCCCTTCTGCGGCGCGGAGATCAGGACGTCGACGCCGACCTCGGCCATGTCGACCCAGACGCAACCGGAGGCGATGCAGTCGAGGACGAAGAGCGCACCTACCTCGTGCGCCGCCGCAGCCAGTGCCTTGAGGTAGTCGTCGGGCAGGATCATGCCGCTCGCCGTCTCCACATGCGGGGCGAAGACGACGTCGGGCTTGCCCTCGCGGATGGCCTTCGTCACCTCGTCAATGGGCGCGGGG
>JBNKFC010000041.1:0-2669 GCA_050289105.1 Paracoccaceae bacterium
AGGAAATCCTTGGCGTCGTCCCGGCGGACCTGAAGACTCCCTACGACATCCGCGAGGTGATCGCCCGCGTCGTCGACGGCTCGCGTTTCGACGAATTCAAGGCCCGCTACGGCACCACCCTCGTCTGCGGCTTTGCCCACATCCACGGCATGCCCGTCGGCATCATCGCCAACAACGGCGTGCTCTTTTCCGAAAGCGCGGTCAAGGGCGCGCATTTCGTAGAGCTCTGCTCCCAGCGCAAGGTGCCGCTGGTGTTCCTGCAGAACATCACCGGCTTCATGGTCGGCCGCAAGTACGAAAGCGGCGGCATCGCCAAGGACGGCGCAAAGCTGGTGACGGCAGTCGCCACCACCTCCGTTCCCAAGATCACCATGCTGGTTGGCGGTTCCTTCGGCGCCGGCAACTACGGCATGTGCGGCCACGCCTATTCGCCCCGGTTCCTGTGGACCTGGCCGAATTCGCGCATTTCCGTGATGGGCGGCGAGCAGGCCGCCGGCGTTCTGGCCACGGTCCGCCGCGAGGGCATCGAGCGCAAGGGCGGCAGCTGGTCGGCGGCAGAGGAAACCGCCTTCAAGCAGCCGATCATCGACCAGTTCGAGGAACAGGGCCACCCGCTCTATGCCACGGCGCGCCTCTGGGACGACGGCATCGTCGACCCGCGCAAGACCCGCGACATTCTGGGTCTGTCGCTCTCCGCCGCCCTCAACGCGCCGATCGAGGACACGCGCTTCGGCATTTTCCGGATGTGATGCGATGGAACGGATCGAAACCCTTGTCGGCGACATCACCAAGCTCGACGTCGACGCCATCGTCAACGCCGCCAATTCCTCGCTACTTGGCGGAGGTGGCGTCGACGGGGCGATTCATCGTGCCGCCGGACCGGAGCTCGTTCAGGAATGCCGCCTGCTCGGTGGCTGCAAGACCGGTGAGGCGAAGATCACCAAAGGCTACCGCCTTCCCGCCCGGCACGTCATTCACACCGTCGGCCCCGTCTGGCACGGCGGCAGGGACGGGGAACCTGAACTGCTGGCCAGCTGCTACGAGACAAGCTTGCGTCTCGCCGCGGAAAACGGCTGCAAGACCGTAGCCTTTCCGGCGATCTCGACCGGCATTTACGGCTACCCGGCCGATCTTGCCGCCGGCATTGCCGTTCAAACGGTGCGCCGTGTCCTGAAGGAACTGCCCGACATCGAAGGGGTCACGCTCGTCGCCTTCAACGAAACAAGCCATGCCCACTTGATAGCCGCGCTTGGGAGGGCGGAAGACTGATGTTCAAGAAAATCCTCATTGCCAACCGGGGCGAGATCGCCTGCCGGGTGATGGCAACCGCAAAGAAACTCGGCATCAAGACGGTGGCCGTCTATTCAGACGCGGACGCAAGGGCCAAGCATGTCGCCATGGCCGACGAGGCCTACCGCATCGGCCCGGCACCGGTGTCCGAAAGCTATCTGAAGACGGACCGGATCATCGAGGTCTGCCGGAAAAGCGGCGCGGAAGCCGTTCACCCGGGCTACGGCTTCCTGTCGGAAAACCCGGATTTCGTCGATGCGCTCGAAGATGCGGGCATCACCTTCATCGGGCCAAGTTCGCTCTCCATACGCGCGATGGGCCTGAAGGACGCCGCCAAGGTGCTGATGGAAAGGGCCGGTGTTCCGGTCGTCCCCGGATATCACGGCGAAGTTCAAGACCCGGACTTCCTGAAGGCCGAGGCCGACGAGATCGGCTATCCGGTGCTGATCAAGGCCCGGGCGGGTGGTGGCGGCAAGGGCATGCGCCGCGTCGACGATCCAAACGACTTTGCTGACGCGCTGAAGGGTGCGCAGCGCGAAGGCGAGGCGAGCTTCGGCGACGGCCGCGTGTTGATCGAGAAATACCTGACCAAACCGCGCCACATCGAGATCCAGGTCTTCGGCGACAACCACGGCAATGCCATTCATCTCTACGAGCGCGACTGTTCGCTGCAGCGCCGCCACCAGAAGGTGATCGAGGAAGCGCCCGCCCCCGGCATGCCCGAGGAAATGCGCAAGGCGATGGGAGAGGCCGCGGTGACGGCAGCCAAGGCCATCAACTATTCCGGTGCCGGCACCATCGAGTTCATTGCCGATGTCTCCGAAGGGCTGAAGGCGGACCGCTTCTATTTCATGGAAATGAACACCCGCCTGCAGGTGGAACACCCGGTGACCGAAAAAATCACCGGCGAGGACCTGGTGGAATGGCAGCTTCGCGTTGCCTCCGGCGAAGTCCTGCCGAAGCGCCAGGACCAGCTTTCCTTTGACGGCTGGGCCTTCGAGGCAAGGCTTTACGCGGAAGATGCGCCCAAGGGTTTCCTGCCCGCCATCGGCACGCTGGAACATCTCGTGCTTCCCGAGGAGAATGCCCGTGTCGACAGCGGCGTGCGCGCCGGTGACGAGATCTCTCCATATTACGATCCGATGATTGCCAAGGTCATCGTCCATGGCCCCACGCGCGAAGCCGCGCTCGGCAAGCTTCTGGCCAGCCTCGAGGCAACGGAAGTCGTCGGTTGCGTCACCAATGCCGCCTTCCTGGCCGCGCTCTGCCGCCACGACGGATTCGCGAAAGGTGACGTCGACACCGGCCTGATCGACCGGGATCTGGAAAGCCTGATCCGGGAACCGGAAGTGCCGGAAGACGCCGTCGCCCTCGCCGCC
>JBNKFC010000042.1:0-5722 GCA_050289105.1 Paracoccaceae bacterium
CCCTTCTTGTCGAACTTCGCCTCGAAAAGCTCCGGACAGACATCGTGGTGGTCGAAAAGGTAGCGCACGCCGCGCGGACGGTACCAGAGCGCCAGAAGAAAGACGAGATCGGGCGGATTGCAGCCATGGATCACGTCGAAGCCACGCTCGCGCCGCACCTTCCGGGCCAGCCGGAACCAGTGCCAGAGCGACCAGAGATATTCCTTCGCATAGGCGACCGCGCCCGAATGCGCCTCGTCCGGTTCGGGGTAGCGGTAGATATGGATGTCGTCGATGACTTCGAAATGCTTGTCCCAGCCGCGTCCGGTCGGGCAGATCACGCTGACCTCGTAACCCGCCTGGGTGAGCGTGGTCGCCTCAAGCCAGACGCGCCGGTCGAGCGGCACGGGAAGGTTCTCGACGACGATGAGGACACGCCGTTTCGCCTTGTCCGTCATGGGTATCTCCTGCCTCTGCGACCCCGCCCTGCTGATAACGGTTTCGCCGCGCCTGCGCAAAGCCGCGGCGTCCCGACGTCCGCTGACGCGGGCGATCTGTGCCCCCACCTCCTCACTCGCGCAACTCGTACTCGGCGAGGAGCGTTTTCTGGACGAACAGGAAATTGTCGTCCGAGATCAGGCTGATCACGCTGTGGCCTTGCGGGCCCGTCCAAAGGCTGATGCCTTCCATGTTGTCGAGCGTGCCGGGCGCGGTCTCCAGCAGCGTCTCGGGCGGGCCGAAACGTCCGTCGCTGTAGGAAAAGCGGCGGATGCGGGTGGCAAAGCCCGAAAGGTAGGTCATGCGGCGCTCCAGAAGGTACAGCTTGCCGTCCGGCCCGAAGACCGCGTCGGCCGCCGCGAAGCCCCCCTCGGCCGGCAGCGTCGGGCCGGGGCGCCAGTCGTCGTCATGACCGACGAAGGTGCCGAACGCCCCGTCACTCGCGGTTTCGCGGATCGCGATCAGTCCACCCTCAGGGAGAACGGCGAGCGCCTCGAACGCCTCATTGCCCCAGAGGTCACGGAACCTGTCCCATGTGTGCAGGGTGGTTGGCATCAAACCGGGCAGCGTCACGGAGGTGATCCGGGTGTAGCTCTCATAGCCGACATAGACCGTGCCATCCGGTCCGACGGCCAGCGCCTCGGCATCCGCGGTGAAGCCGCTCACGGGTTTTCCGAAATTGTCGAGAAGCCGGCCCTGCCACTCGGTCGATACGTCCGAGATCCGGCCCGCATCATCGCGCCCGACCCGCGCGCGGAACATCTGGCCCTCGTCGCTGACCGTAAGAAACGACGCGCCGTCGGCCGAGAAGGCCAGCCCGGAAAAGCCGCCGAACCCCTCGCGATCCTCTTTCCATTCGAAGACGCCACGCGGGATCAGTTCAGCGGCCGTCGCCGCAACCGGACCCGACGCGAGCATCACCAGCGCGGCGATCCTTGCTGCCCGATTGTGGTTAAGCACGCCCAAACGCGATCCGCCTGGCTTCGGGCGACAGCCTGTCGCGCACCGATTTCGGCGCACCGAGCCCCCAGACCGCCCGCAACAGCGCGCCCGCTTGCGGGAACGCCCCTTTCAGGCAGAGCTGGCCAGCCTTGGCCGTCGCATAGGCCATCGCGACCGGCAGGCCGACGGGATTGAACCGGCGCACGAACAGCATCCGGCTGTGGTACTTGAACCAGAAGGAGAAGGGCGAGGCGAGCCGTTCGAGCGTCGGCGAGCCGATCGCGGTTCCGGCATGGTGGTAGACCGTCAGCCCCGGCGCGACGACAAGCGGCATGTCCCCCCTGCGTAATGCCCAGTCGGCCTCCTCGTAGTAAAGGAAGTAGTCTTCCCGCATCGGCCCGACCGCCTCGTAGAAGGCGCGCGACGCGACCATGCTGGCGCCGGTGATGAAGTCGAGGTCCCCGCCCGTCGGCAGCGCCGCCTCGGCCGCCTCCCGGCCGAGATTGACGTTGCCCGATACACCGGTCCAGAGATTGACGATGCCGCCGTCGATCTGCACGCGGTAGGGTGGTTCGGCATAGCAGACGCGGCCGCCCATCAGGGCGTAGCCGGGGGTCGTCGCCGCAGCCTTCTCGATGGCGCGGCATGCGCCCTTGTCGGCGAAGGCATCGGGGTTCAGGACCCAGAAATGGGCGATCTCGGGCATCGCCGCCGCGACGGCAAGGCCGACGTTGACGCCCCCCGCAAAACCCCGGTTGGCGCCGGAATGGACGAGTGTCACCGCCCCCGCCTCCGGCCGCGACGGTCGGTCGTCCGCCTGAAACTCCCGCAGGTCGGTCTTCGTCCGAGCCGCCCAATCGCGCAAGGTAGCGAGCGTCTCGTCCGTCGAGGCATTGTCGACGACGACCACCGCGGGCCGTCCGCCCTCCTGCGCGAGAAGGCTTTCGACGCAGCCAAGGATCACGTCGGCCGAATTGAAGGCAACGACGATCACACCGATCGGAAAGGAAGGTTCGGGCATGTCAGCTCGCTCGGGATGCCGGGTCACCGGCGGGGTAACCCGCGAAAGTGTTAGCAATTTGGCACGAACCCGGCCAGAGCGGAAAGACGGCCGGAATTGCATGGCCCGGCGAGGAATGCTTAATGTCGGGGCGATCCTGCCAGGAGTTTGACATGGCCGTCGCCAGAAGATCGCTGATTTCGCGCCTGACCCGGGCGGCCCGGTCGTTTCTCGATCCCGGAGTGCTGATCCATCCGTTCCGGATCCTGCACTACTACGGCTACACCCATGTCGCGCAGCACCGGCTTCTGACGCTCGGCCGCGATGTGCGGCTGGCGCCGAACGTCTCCTTCGCCAATGGCGAGCGCATCGCGCTTGGCGATCAGGTGCAGGTGGGCGCGCGCTGCTCCCTTTGGGCCGGCAAGACCACAAGCTGGATCCGGGTCGGCGCGCGCACGACCTTCGGTCCGGAATGTTTCGTGACCGCCGCAGATTACGGGCTCGCCGCCGGCACGCGCATCACCGATCAGGAGATGGTGGAGCGCGACATCACCATTGGCGAGGATTGCTGGATCGGCACGCGGGCGATCCTGACTGCCGGGGTCACGATTGGCGACGGCGCGGTGATCGGCGCGGGCTCGGTCGTGACGCGCGATATTCCCGCCGGCGCGATTGCGGTGGGTGTTCCGGCGAAGGTCGTGAAGATGCGCGCGTGAGTCAGCGCACGAAGCGCCGCCAGACATAGCCTCGCAACGCCGACATGGAGCCCAGGGCGGCAAGGCATAGGGCGGCCACGACCCAGCGGCTCCAGTCGAGATGCGCGAAAAGCCCCGTCTGGGGCGGGTAATAATGCGCATCGAGCAGGGCTGCGGCGCAGGCCAGGGCCGACAGGACCGACGGGAGGAATAGCGGCCCGAGCAGCATTCCCGTCCGTCGCGCAGCCAGCCGCAGCGACACGACATAGCCCAGAACCTCGGCGACCATCGCGATGTAGATCACCGTCATGACGTCGCCGGAATGGGTCACCGCATACCAGGAGATCGGCAGCGACAGGACCCGCAGGAGGTTCGCCGCCGCGGCATTTCCCGACCGCTCCTTCGACAGTGCCACCGTCGATCCGCCGGTCTTCGTGACGCGCACCGCCTGCACCACCGCCATCGGCACCAATATCTCAAGGATCGCCGCGTATTTCGGCCCGAGCAGGAGGTGAACCACCGGCCCGCCAAGCAGGACCATGCCAAGGACGAGGATCACGCCGATCGCAAGGCCCGCTTCGGTTGCGGCAACAGCGAGCCAACGGAACGACTCGTCGCGATCCCGCGCCGTGCTGAGCTGCGGAAGGAACAGCGACTGGCAGGCCCCGGCCAGAACCAGCGTCGGGGTCAGGGTCAGGGTGATCGCCATGGAAAACACCGCGAGCTGGCTCATCCCGAGTTCGCGACCGACGATCAGCCGTTCCCCGTTGAAGACGCCGAACAAGAGGACGCCGTTCAGAAGCAGCGGCCAACCGAAGACCGTTGCCCGCCGGATCAAGGCGAAATCCAGGGTAAGGCGGTAGCGCCGCTCGGCCATCAGATGCGACAGGATCACCATCGAACCGGCCTGCACGAAGAGCGAGATCAGCATGATCCGGTAATCGCCGAAGTAGAGCGCCAGCGGCCAGACCGAAAGGACCGAGATGAGCGGCGGCACCGCCTGCGTGACGATCCAGGGCGTGAACTTCAGATGCCGCTTCATCCGGTGCATGTCGAAATGCTGCAGGCCGTTCACCAGCGGGATGAAGGCGATGACCTGGTAGGCCCAGGCGATATGGTCGATGCCGAGAAAGCGCGCATAGGGATGGGCGATCGCGAAAAGCAGGGCGCTCGAAGTCACCCCGCGCAGGACCTGAAAGCCCTGCATCGCCTTTTGCACCTCTTCGTCGTCCCCGTCCTTGTCGACGACGATCATCTGGTTCAGCCCGAAATAGGACAGCATCTCGACGATCGACATTGCGACCGCGAAGGTGGAGGCGATCCCGTAATCCTCGGGGCTGATCAGTCGTGCGATGATCAGGTTGCGCAACAGGAGAAGCGCCGAGCCAAAGGCGTTGCCCGAAACGAGCATGAAGGCTTTTCTGAGCATGTTGCGCTTGTCTCGCCCCAATCTGCCGGCGAGTGCTGTTTTCAACCCGAACGCCCCTATCCGCAAGTCTTGACTTGGAGTTAGGCGCCACTTGCATCGGCAATGGCGGGAAATCGGCCACGGATTTCCCGCCATTGCCCGGATGCCCGAGGCCTGCGCTCCGTCAGTGGTGCGGAGCGGGCGACAAAACCGTCCTTGTCAGAAGATCGGTGCGCTGAGGGCGGTTTGGGAAAGCGAATCCGCTGTTCACGATTCGGCATCAATGATGATCAAGAGGGATCATTGCATCGCGAACGATCAGTCCTCGTCCTCGACCTTGCCGCGCAGAGACTTGACCGTGCCGCGCACCGTCTTGGCCTTCAGCCGGCGCTTCTGGCTACCGAGCGTCGGCTTCGTGGCGATCCGCCGCTTCGGCGCGACCAGCGCCGCGCGGACCAGTTCCGCCAGCCGTTCGCGCGCAAGCTCCCGGTTGCGCGCCTGGCTGCGGGTTTCCTCGGCGCGGATGACGATGGCGCCGTCGGCCGTCCAGCGCCGGCCAGCAAGCCGCTTCAGGCGGGCCTTCACCTGAGGCGCGAGATGCGGACTGCGTTCCGCCTCAAACCGAAGCTCGACGGCGGTGGACACCTTATTGACGTTCTGCCCGCCCGGACCGGAAGAGCGGATGAAGCTCTCGGTCAGTTCCCAGTCGGCGATCGTGATCTCATCGGTGATGCGCAGCATGATCCGGTCTTAGGCCGGGACGAAGCGTGTGTCCAATGTCGTCAGCTGCGGTTCGAGCCTTGGGCGGACCTCCGAGCTATTCGCAGAGGGGCACGCCCGCCGCTCGGTGGGCGCTTCGCATCGCCCTTAGTCCGCGCTTTATCCCGTAGCCCCGGACGACGGCTGTGCGGCAAGCAACATCGCCACTGCGCCCTCCCGGAGGGAGGGGCGGGTGCGGCCCGGGCTGGTCGCCCGGGCCATCGCGGGTGATGCGCGCTGCGCCATTTCCGCTTCGTACCGCAGAGCTATCGAACACGGCGGTGCCGCGTGGGCACCGCGCGCCAAACTCGAAGGACCCGGCCGCATGACGGATGCCATACGCCTGCCATACGTTTTGCCGACATTTCGCCGACGTCCTGATCGGCAGCGTCAAGAAACGGAAAGGGCCGCTCCGGGTTGGAGCGGCCCTCCGAGATCTAC
>JBNKFC010000043.1:0-6850 GCA_050289105.1 Paracoccaceae bacterium
CGTCGGTCAGCGGGTCTGGCAGATGGCGTTCACTCCGGACGAGAAATTTCTTGTAACGACCAATGGAAACTCTAACGATGTCAGCATCATAGACGTCGAATCTGGAACGGTGGTGAAATCGGTGCAGGTTGGCGAACAGCCCTGGGGCGTCGTCGTGGCGCCGGACTGAAGACAAGCTGGACGGCCGGAGCCGATCCAGCACGGGGAGACCAAGATGAGCATGCTGAAACACCTGGGATGGGCGGCAGCGATCGCTGTCGGATCGGCGGCCACAGCACAGGACCTTCCGCAGCTTCGCGCGGCCATGCTGAAGACCGGCACGGTCAACTGGGAAATCACCACGATCAAGGAAAACGGCTTCGATACGGCCAACGGCTTCGAGCTTGCAGTGCAGGATTACGCCGACAATGCTGCCACCAAGATCGCCTTCGAGGGCGGCGAGGCCGATGTCATGGTCTCGGACTGGATCTGGGTGGCGATGATGCGGGCCGAGGGGCGCGATTACGTCTTCGTTCCCTATTCCCGCGCCGTGGGTTCGCTCGTCGTCAAGGACGACAGTGGGATCGAGACGCTGCCCGACCTTGCCGGCAAGAAGATCGGCATCGCCGGCGGGCCTTTGGACAAGAGCTGGCTGATCCTGTGCGCCTTTGCCCAGAAGGAATACGGCTTCGACCTTGCGGGCCAGACCGAACAGGTCTTCGGCGCGCCGCCCCTCATCTTCAAGGCCGGTCTCGAAGGCGAGACGGCGGGTGCGGTCAACTTCTGGCACTTCCTTGCCAAGATGAAGGCCAAGGGAATGCACGACCTCGTTTCGGTCTCGGACGCCGCCGTGGCGCTTGGTCTCGACCCTGACACCCCGCTTCTGGGTTATGTGCTCAAGGGGGATTTCGTCGCGGCCCATCCGGATGTCGCACAGGGCCTCGCCCGCGCCTCGCGCGCGGCGAAGGACAAGCTGATGACTGACGATGGCGCCTGGGAGGCCCTGCGCGCCGCGATGAACGCGGATGACGAGACAGAGTTCGAGGCGTTGCGCGACGGCTACCGTGCCGGTATCCCGAGCGGTGACCCGGTGAACGAGGAAGCTGCCGACAAGTTCTTGCGCCTGATGGCCGATCTCGGCGGCGAGGAACTGGTCGGCAAGGCCACGTCCCTGCCAGACGGGGTATTCCTGCCGCTTGAATAAGGCTTTGCGTTGACATTTGCCCCGACCCACCCCGCGATGATCCGGCTCCTGTCGCTCGCGGCGCTGCTGGCGCTTTGGGTCGTCGCCGCGTCGATCTCGGACGACCCGATGGTCCTGCCGCAGCCCTGGGCGCTGATCGGGCCGTTCTGGAAGGAGGTCGTGTCTGGCACCCTGCCCTGGCACCTCTGGATGACGCTGACCCGGGTGATCTGGGCCTTCGTCCTGGCGATGTCCGCGGGCCTTGTCCTTGGGCTCGTGATGGGGCGCATGCCGAACGTGGACCGCTGGCTCGACCCCTGGCTCGTGGTATTCCTGAACCTGCCAGCCCTCGTCCTCATCGTGCTTTGCTACCTCTGGATCGGCCTCAATGAGACCGCCGCCATCGCCGCGGTGACGCTGAACAAGATCCCTTCGGTAACGACGATCATCCGTGAGGGCGCCCGCGCGCTCGACCCCGGCCTTGCGGCAATGGCGAAGGTCTTTCGCATGCCGGCCGGGCGGCGGCTGCGCCATGTCGTCCTGCCGCAGCTCGCCCCGTTCATCGCGGCGGCCGCGCGGTCGGGGATCGCGGTGATCTGGAAGATCGTGCTGGTGGTGGAGTTCCTCGGCCGCTCCAACGGAATCGGCTTTCAGATCCACCTGCACTTCCAGCAGTTCGATGTCGCGATGGTGCTCGTCTACGCGCTGTCCTTCATCGCGGTGATGCTTGCCGTCGAGTGGCTGATCCTGCAACCCTTCGAGGCCCGTGTCCGACGCTGGAGGGGCGCATGATCGAGGCGGATATCAGGGCGAAGTCATTCGGCGATTCTGTTGTCCTGCGGGACGTGCGCTTCAAGGTCGGCACCGGCGAGGTGCTGGCGATCCTCGGACCCTCCGGCATCGGCAAGTCGACGCTCCTGCGAATCGTCGCCGGTATCGACTATGCGTTCGACGGCGCTGTGATCCGGCCCGAACGGCTGGCCATGGTCTTTCAGGAGCCGACGCTGCTTCCCTGGCGGACCGTGGCCGAGAACCTGACCCTAGTCCACCCGGAGCTTGGCCGCGATGCGGCTCTGGCGGCCCTGGCCCGTGTCGGCATCGCGGACAAGGCCGATCTCTTCCCACGCCAACTGTCGCTCGGCCAGCAGCGCCGTGTGGCGTTGGCCCGCGCCTTCGCTGGCGACCCGAACGGGCTGATCCTTGACGAGCCCTTCGCCTCTCTCGATCCCGACACGGCCGACGAGATGCTGTCCCTGACAGAACGCCTGATCGCCGAGACTCAGCCCGCCACGCTCTTCGTCACGCATTCTGAGGCGGAGGCGACGCGCCTCGCCACGCGGATCTTGCGGCTTGCGGGCCGGCCTGCGACGATCGCGGCGGCCAAGGAGGACCAATGAAGGGGCTTGTGGTCGAGGACGTCAGTTATCGCTACGGCGCCAAGACCGCGCTCGACCATGTAAGCTTCGAGGTGCAAGCCGGTGAATTCACGGCGCTTCTTGGTCTGAACGGGGCCGGAAAATCGACGCTCTTCTCGCTGCTCACCCGGCTCTTGGTGGCGCCGGAGGGGCGCATTACCGTCGCGGGAAATGACCTTGCCAAGGCGCCGCGCGCCGCATTGGCCCGGATCGGCGTGGTCTTTCAGCAACCGACGCTCGACCTCGACATGTCGGTGCGTCGGTCCCTGCGCTATTTCGCGGGTCTCCACGGCATGGCCGGTCGCCGGGCCGAGACGGCGATCGATGCGGCGCTCGACCGGCTCGGCATGCGCGAACGCGCGGCCGAACAGGTCCGCGCGCTCAACGGCGGCCATCGCCGGCGGATGGAGATTGCGCGCGCGCTGATCCACGATCCGGCGGTCCTGATGCTGGACGAACCGACGGTCGGGCTCGACGCGGGCAGCCGCCACGCGATTACCGAACATGTTCATGATCTGGCGAAGGGCGGTATGGCGGTGCTCTGGGCCACCCATCTCGTCGATGAGATCCGGCCCGACGATCCGGTGATCGTCCTCCATCGCGGCCATGTCCTGCGCCGCGCCCTTGCCAAGGAAATCGCAGGGAAATCAACACTGAGCGAAGCATTCCTAACCCTGACCGGCGGGGAGGAGGCGGCATGAGCGCCTACCTCGTCGCGCTTCGGGCCATCGTGATGCGCGAGGCGATGCGCTTCGTCAGCCAGCGCGGACGCTTCCTTGCGGCCCTGGTCCGGCCGCTCGTCTGGCTCCTGGTCTTCGCTGCAGGCTTTCGCGCGGCGCTCGGCCTGTCGATCGTTCCTCCGTATCAGACCTATATCACCTACGAAGTCTACATCGTTCCCGGTCTTGTCGGAATGATACAGCTTTTCAATGGCATGCAGTCCTCTCTTTCACTGGTTTACGATCAGGAGATGGGCTCGATGCGGCTCCTGCTGACCTCGCCGTTGCCGCGCTGGTGGCTCTTGTTCTCGAAGCTTCTTGCCGGCACCGCCGTCTCGATCCTGCAGATCGCCGTCTTCCTCGCCATTGCCGGAGCGATGGGGATCGTGATGGAACCCTGGGGCTATGTCGCCGTCCTGCCGGTTCTGGTGCTGACGGGGCTCATGCTCGGATCGCTCGGCCTGCTCATCTCTTCGACGATCCGGCAACTGGAGAACTTCGCGGGCGTGATGAATTTCGTGATCTTCCCGATGTTCTTCCTCTCGACCGCGCTCTATCCGCTCTGGAAGATGGCCGAGAGTTCGCCGCTCCTGCACGACATCTGCGCCGCCAATCCCTTCACGCATGCGGTAGAGGCGATTCGCTTTGCGCTCTATCTCCAATGGAACGGGCCGGCGCTGTTCTGGACGTCGCTCAGCTTCGTCGTCTTCATGGCACTCGCCCTCTGGGGCTACGATCCTGCCCGGGGCTTGACCCGCCGACGGGCGAACTGACACAGGGAAACACCCACTTTCCGCTGTATTGCCCGGGGCGGCCTTTGGGCCGACGCTGCGTGAAGACCGCACAAAGACGCTTCTCGGCAGTGCGACAGCGGGCGATGCGCAGATTCTGCAAACCGGACCTGCCACCCACCGACGCACGGCCTCCGACACATGGATGCGACCGCGTGACCTATCGCGTAGCAAAGCGGCAAGCTCCCTGCCCAGGCTTTGGCGCATCCGGCCGGGCCGCCCCCACGCGCTCACCTAGGGGCGGCCCGGCGCCATCCCGACTGCGCATCGAACCGCTTAGACCGTCGCTTCGGCATTGGCTTCGCGCTGCCGTGCGATCGGTCGGGCGGCGGACGCACCCCCACCGTTACGGCGGGAAGTCACTGTCCGCCACAGTGCGGTGCCGCGACAAATTCGACCATTGGTAAGATCAAATATGGACATCTGGTCAAGTATTGTTACCAATAAGTCGGGAACGGGTTGCGGGTCACGGTGGTACCGCAGCCCCCAAGAAAAAATTCGACCACCGCACCAAGTCCTAGGGAGGAAGTAAATGCTCATCAAACCTACTTCGCGTCGAGCCGCGCTGAGGACAATCGCTGCAGCGGGCGCTTCGACGCTTGCCGCACCGCATATCGCGTCCGCGCAGGCCAATGGCACGACCTGGAAGATCCAGACCTCTTGGCCCGGCGGGGCCGGATTGCAGATCTTCAAGGACTGGTGCGCGACCATCGTCGAGAAGACCGGCGGCGAACTGGCCTTCCAGCCTTTCGGCGCGAATGACGTGGTCGGCGACTTCCAGCTTTACGACGCGGTGAAGAACGGCGTTCTCGACGCGGTGAATCCCTTCACCATCTACGCGCAAGGCATCATCCCGGCGGCGACGTTCCTCACGTCCTATCCGCTCGGACTGCGCAACCCGCATGAATTCGACGTGTTCTTCTACGGTCTCGGCGGGCTCGAGATCGCCCGGGAACTCTACGCGGCGCAGGGCATGTACTATGTCGGCCCCGTCCATCACGGCCCGAACATCATCCACTCCAAGGTGCCGATCAATTCGATCGACGACTTCCGCGGCCGCAAGATGCGCCTGCCGGGCGGCATGGTGGCCGAAGTCTTCACCGAGATCGGCGCAGAGACGACCGTGCTTCCGGGGTCCGAGATCTTCCCCGCGCTGGAGAAGGGCACGATCGACGTGGCCGACGATGTCGGGCCGGCGGTGAACTACGCGCTCGGCTTCAGCCAGGTCACCAACTACATCTCGATGGGCCCTCCGGGCTTCATGTCGGTCTACCAGCCGGTCGACCTCATGGACATCACCGTGGCCCAAAGCGCTTGGGACGCGCTCTCGCCCGAGATGAAGCAGTTCGTCGAGATGGAGACGCATGTCTACTCCGACATGCACCACGCCGCGATCCAGAAGGCAGACCAGGAGGCTTGGGCCAAGTTCGAGGCCGACGGCACCCAGGTCACGCGCCTGTCGCAGGACGACGTGGAGCTTCTGACCGAGGTCGCGGTGCCGATCTGGTTCAACTATGCGAACCGCGACAAGAACGCGGCGCGGGTGTTCAAGATCCAGCTCGACTACATGATGTCCGGCTCGCTCGGCTACGTGACGCCGGCGCAGATCGAAGGCCTGACGCTCGACCTCTGACGGTCACGATCCACTGAGACAGACCCGCGCGGGGCGTTCCCGCGCGGGTCCTTGCGCCCCGCTGACGCGGCCCACCCTCAGGAACCCGCAATGCCCAATATCGACTTCACGCTGCCACACTGGGCCTATTGGCTCGGCCTGATCCTCTTTCCCGTCGCCGGCATGATCCTTGCCCGCCGGGCGCGGCCCAAGCAGCCGGGCTACAGTGCGGCCCTTGCCTATCTGGTGCTTGTCACCGGCGGCATCCTCGGCCTTCACCGGTTCTATCTGAAAAGCCTTCTTGGCCTCGTCTATATCCCGATCTTCCTCTGCGTCCTCTGGGGCAACGCGCAGGAACGCGAGGCGCGCGCGGCGCTTTCGGATGCGACGAACCTCGTCAAGGTTGCCGAACGCACGCTGGAGCGGGAGCGGCCGCGCCTGGCGACGGCCGAGGCCGATATCGACAAGCTCCGCGCCGAGGTGGCGGCGGCGGAGCCCGACAGCTTCGCCAAGAAAAGCGCCGAGCGGCGGCTGAAGCGCGCCGAGGATGCGATCGTCACCGGACGCGACCGCATCACGGCGGCCGAGGCTGATCTCGCCTCTGCCGCCCCCATCGCCGAGGTGGCGGGAAGTGACCGCGCCTTCTGGGCCAATGTCGCCCGCTATGCTTTCTACGTGATCCTCGCCCTTCTTGCGGTGGATGCGGTGCTGATCCCCGGCCTGGTCCGCCGCGCCGATGCGCTGGCCGCCAAGGAGGTCCCGGAGGAAAGCCTGATCGACGCCGAAACGGCCGAGAAGGCCGCGCAGATCGACCCCGAGGCCCGCAAGGCCGACCACGAATGGGCCGAGAACTGGATCGACCGCCTGTCGCTCTTCGCCGGCGAATTCGTCAGCTACTGGGCCGTCATCGCGGTCTTCGTCTACTACTTCGAGGTCATCAGCCGCTACGTCTTCAACTCGCCCACAAACTGGGCGCACGAGTCGATGTACCTGATGTTCGGCATGCAATACCTCATCGCTGGCGCCTACGCGATGCTGACCGAAAGTCATGTGCGGGTGGACATCTTCTACGCGCCCCTGTCGCGGCCGAAGAAGGCCTGGGTCGACCTTCTCACCTCGGTCTTCTTCTTCATCTTCGCCGGCACGCTTCT